>CAYJPK010000065.1:0-12216 GCA_964372035.1 uncultured Desulfovibrionaceae bacterium
CACTTATGCTATCGCAGTCAATGATAGTAATTTCATCTGAAATTACTTTACAAAATATATAAATTGCAATTAATGATTTTCATCAATAATAATATGTTCAGCCCAAAATACAGGACCATTAACGCAAGAACGCTGCGGAAGTTCAGTTGAGATTGGGTTTTTGTCACTTGGAGTGCAAACACAGCCAAGGCAAGCACCGACGCCACAAGCCATCTTATTTTCAAGTGAAACCTGTGTTTTTGCATTATACTTTGCAGAAATATCAGCTACATATTTTAAGAATGGAGTTGGACCACAAGATAAAATAAGTCCATCATTTTGCGCATGTTCTTTAATTTCTTCTTCAACTTTTGCTAAAAAGCTATTACGATCTTCAATAGAATTCTCTTGATAATTCTTAAAGTCTATTTGTGAGCTCATGCTATTTGCAGGGTAAGAATCAAGGCTTGGTCTATGCCCAAAAAGCATTTTTAAATTTTTCTTATTAGGGTGAGCATCAATATAACCAGCAAAAGGAACAATGCCAATTCCACCAGCTAAAAGTAAGGTTTTTTTATCCCCATCAAGCTCAAAAGAAGAGCCAAGAGGACCCCAAACAGCAACATTATCACCCTTTTGAAGTTTTGCCATTTCGTTTGTACCACGTCCAACTGCTTGAAAAAAGAAAATTAATTCATCATCATTCATACGGCAAATTGAAAGAGGACGTCCCCAAAGAGGATCTAATTTAAAGCTCTGAGGACGAAGCATTGCAAACTGACCAGCTTTAAAATTATCCCATTTTGGACGAGTTAATTTTAATTCAAAAAAAGTATTATCATTGCCATACGGCACTAAGTCTATAACTTTAAGAGTCGAATAACTTTTATCAAACATAATTCACCTTTAATATTGAGTTAAAAATTGAAAACTTTCGTATTATTAATAAACTTATTTTCTTGTTGGCGCAAGCGTAAGAATAAAGCAATCGCCGCAAGAGCCATAAATATGTCAATTGCTATCCAAAATCCAATGGCTGCCATAGGTTCTGTAATTAAATTTGTTCTAGCTAAGACATAGCCAAGTGGTATGCCTCCAATCCAGTAAGCTGCTGAATTAATAAGTAAAATTGGTTTTGTGTCATTATACGCCCTAAGTGCTCCAACCACCACAACTTGAACACTATCAGGTATCTGGTAAATAGCTGTATAAATTAAAATATTTGAAGCAATTGCCATAACCTCCACATCTTTAGTGAAGATATAAGGAATGTAATGCCTTAAAACTAAAATAGCAGTTGTAGAGCAGATAGCACCAATCAAGCACATTGTAAGGGCCGCACGAGAGGCAACTATTGGAAGTTGCTTATCGTCTTGCCCAAGTCTAATGCCAACACGAATACTTGTTGCCATGCTAATTGAAAGCGGTAACATAAAAATCATGCCGCTAAAACTAAGTGCTACTTGGTTTGAGGCAACAGCAACTGCACCAAGTGGAGCAAGTAAAATAGAAACACAGCAAAACATGCTTACTTCGCAAAGAAGAGCAAGAGCATTTGGCAAGCCAACATTAACAATATGCTTAAGCTTTTGCATATCTGGTTTACAGAAACGAAGCAAAATACTGCGAGTATTTTTCTGCAAATAAATTTGTAAAAACATAGTAATTGCCAGGCCATAGCAAACTATTGCCGTAGCAACACCACTACCAACACCACCCATAGGCTCAAAGCCAAAATGACCAAAAATAAAGGTGTAGTTACCTAAAATATTTAATAATACACCAAATAGTGCAGTGTTCATAGCTATTCTGACATTCGACATACCGTCCATGCCACAGCGTAGTGCACTAAAAACAAGGTAGCCAGGCAAACCATAGGAGCAAGCAGCCAAATAACGGCGTGTCATATCAGTTAATTTTTCTTCATATCCAAATGATGGCAAGATTGCAATTATAGCATGAATAACGCCAAAAAGTATGAGTGATAAAAATAAAGCAAGCCAAATCGCTTGATAAATCTCGTTTGAAACGTCTTTACGATGTTTTCTTGAATGATAAATTCTAGCAACATTAGGAATGATTGCCATTAGTAAGCCCTGTCCAAATAAGATAATCGGCATCCAAAAAGATGAGCCAAGGGCAACAGCGGCAAGGTCAATTGTACCAGCATGACCAGACATAGAAGCATCAACAAAGCCCATTGATACTTGAGCGATTTGTGTTAAAAGAATTGGGATTGTTAAAACAAATAACTCTTTAAACTCATTTGAAAAATTTTTATTCATTAGTTTCACTTTTTTTATTTAAAGCTTACGCTTTTAGTAAGTTCATAGTATATTTTTTTTGCAAGCTCTATTTGCTCTTGCTTATCATTAACTTCGCTATCAAGCTTTGCACATCTAACTTTATGCAAGACTTTTGAGAAAATTGGGCTTGGTATGAACCCAAGCTTGATTAAATCTGCACCTCTAATATCAGCTTCAATCAATCTCCACCTATTGATGTACAGGGAAATATTACGATCACCATCTTTTGCAGGCGATCTTGCCATTAAGTATAATAAGCCATTAAGTGGGATTTTTTCCAATATAGTACAAAGTTCACTAATTTTGCGGTTTTTCTTGCGCTTCCATGCTGTAACTAGCGGTAGGGCTTTTCCAATTTGCTCTCGCAGTGCTAAATATTCTTGCTTAAAAGTATCAGGCAAGTAAAGTCTATCAAGCATCTTCTTGGTTTCTGTTATACTGCGTTTACTAGCAAATGCAAGCAAATAAATGGTCTGTAAATCTATTTTTTCTGTAAGGTAAAGTAATTGATACCATTCTAAAACTTTTTTTACCTTACTTAGTAGCTCATGCTTTGCTTCAGTTAATTCAAACATAGGTGAGATTGCTTTTAAGATATTAAGCCTATCCATTTCTTCAATACAGGCTAAGGCATTTTTTTCATTAAAGATTATTGATAATTCATGCATGATACGGCTACCAGATAATTTATCAATCATTTTAAGCTCTAATGAGTTTTTAATTAAGCGTATGGCTTGCTCATCTAATTGGAATTTATAGCGAACTGCAAAGCGAATTGCCCTGATAATACGAGTTGGGTCTTCAACAAAGCTTAAACTATGCAATACTCTGATTTTTTTTCGCTGAATGTCCTCTTGCCCGCCGAAAAAGTCAACTAAAATACTGTATTTATCTGAATTTAAGCGAATTGCCATTGCATTTATTGTAAAATCTCGCCTAAATAAATCCATTTTAATAGAAGATAATTCAACAGTTGGAAGAGCAGCAGGGTAGAGATAATATTCTAGCCTTGCCGTAGCAACATCAACTCGACGCTCAACTCCATCTGCATCATTAAAAATTACAATTGCAGTTAAAAAAGTATGGTGTTCACGCACTCGACCTTTCAATTTTTTAGATAATTCACGAGCAAAATCAATACCATCACCCTCGACAACTAAATCAAGATCATCTAAATCAGCACTTGGGCGAGCTAGCAAAACATCACGCACAAAACCACCAACAGCATAAACCGGAACTTCAAATTTATCAGCAAGTTCTGAAGCTACTTTTAAAACATTATTAAGGTATCTTGGTAAGCGGTTTTGCAAGGCACGATTTAAGCTGTACTCCTTTTTGCGTTCTGTCTTTGGTAGCGGTATATTACCATTATCATGCACAAACATATTAATAATGTCAGTTCTGGTCACAACACCAACAGTATTATTTTTTTCATCAATTACAGGCACTAGTCGTTGTTTTTCACCAATAATAATATCCATAATTTCTTGGAGTGGAGTTTCAAAATTTGCTAAGCTTGGATATGGTTGCATATAAATTCTAACAGGCATATCGCCAAGACCATGCGAAACAGCTCTTGATGCTGTTTGCTCATCTAAAATGCCAACGCTGTTTAAGGTATTGTCGGTAAAAACAGGTGAAGCTTTTAGCCCGTAACGGTTCATTACAATCTTAGCATCATGGATCGACATATTTTCTTCAATACCACGAGCAGGAGAGGACATTAAATCTTGAGCCGTTCTATTTGGATTCATTTGAGCATAAATTTCTCTGAAAATAACTTCTTTGATTTCAGCAAGTGGCATGCTTTTAACTGAGGCCGCAGCAGCAAAATTATGACCTCCACCACCAAGCACCTTGCATACTTTGCCAACATCAATATTGCTTATGCGTGAACGTGCAACAACTTGAATTTTATCAGCTAAAATCCCAATTGCAAATAAAACATCACAAACCTCCATCTCCATAAAGCGTTGAACAATAACAGCAAAATCACCAATAAAATGGTCTGCGCTTGCTTGTGAAATGGTTAAGCAATTATTACCAAGCGCATGCATATTCGCATTTGCAAGCAAATCATGTAAGACTTTAATATGGGTTGAGGTAAGGTTATTTTTTAGTAGGGCTGAAATTGCCTCAACGTCCATACCCCTTTTATACAGCCAAGCTGCAGCATTAAAATCTTGCTTAGTAGTTGAAGAATACTTGAAAGAGCCTGTGTCTTCATAAATTCCTGCACCAATTATTGTAGCATCTTGAGAGCTTATCTCAATTTTTTGTTTTTTAAGCTCTTGAACTAAAATAGAACAAGTTGAGCCATAAGCTTTATACTTATGTAGGGTGGAATTTATGCAGTCATTAGTTTTTTGATGGTGGTCATAAATATGAACTTCAATACCATCTTTTTGTAAAAATTTCTCAATATGAGCAACACGACTTGCTTGGCAAGTATCAACAATAACAATACGTTCTATATCTTCAGGATCAATTTCTTTTATTTGCACAAAGCTATAGAAAACATTGATAAAATCATTAAAATAAGCATTTAATTCTTTTTCCATACTGCCAGGGTAAACAAGCAAAGAATTAGGGTAGAGCTTTGAAGCAGCAATTATTGCGGCTAGAGCGTCCCAGTCTGCATTAATGTGGCAGGTGATAAGAGTGTATTTTTGCATATTATTTTCTTGTTATTTTAAGGATTTACAGAAAATTTAAAATATTAATTATTTCTTGATCTTGGGTGAAAATTACTATGGATTTGCTTAAGGCGAACTGTTTGCACATGAGTATAAATTTCTGTTGCTGCTAAGTCCGCATGTCCAAGTAAAATCTGAACTGAACGTAAATCTGCTCCGCCCTCAAGCAAATGTGTTGCAAAACTATGCCTAAAAGAGTGAGGCGAAATTTCCTTATGTATTTTAGCAAGTAAGGCGTAACGCTTGATTAACTTAAATATTGCTTGTCGACTAAGTCCAGCACCTGAGCGATTTAAAAATAAAATATCACAGGTGGGTTTAAAGTCAGAACGAAAAAACTTGATATATCTTTGTAGTTTAGCAAGAGCTAATTCATTTATCGGAATTAATCTTTCTTTACTACCCTTTCCAAAGACTCGCACAATTCCACGCTGCATGTCAAGCTCTGATAATTTAATATTTATCAGCTCACTAACACGAAGTCCAGCAGCATATAGCAATTCCAGAATTGCCCTGTCACGCACGCCGAGCTTGTCAGTATCGTTTGGTGCATTTAATAAATCATTAACTTCATCAATAGACAGAACATCAGGTAAACTTTGTGCTAGCTTAGGATTATCAACATGTTCAGCTGGATTAAAATTTAATTCTCCATCTTCCATGCACCAAGCAAAAAAATTGCGTAAACCAGAAATTCGCCTTGCTAAGGTTCTTGAACTATCACCACGTCCACGTAACCATGCGATAAACAACATCATATTTTCATCATCAAGATCTTGTAATTGTAGTTCAAGCTCTGACATAAAACTATCTAAAGCTTCTAAATCTTGCTTGTATGAACTTACGGTATTTTTAGATAAAGTCCGCTCTGCCAATAGGTGGTCAAGCCAAGCATTAGCAGTTATTTTTGAAATAACTTCCATTAGATTAAACGCCAATCTCTAACTTTTAATTCAACATTAGATACACCGTTAAAATTATTAATTCCAGGCGTATAGACTATTTGCATGTTAACACCAGCCTCAATATGTGCAAATTGATCGTACATATTCCAAAGTTTAGCATGCAAGCAAATATTTGTCGTTGTGTCTAATAATTCTAATTGCAAGTGGTTGCCAACTCTGCCAAGTTTACGTTTTTTGCGTAAAATTAATTTTGGAGATAAAAAGTTTGGCTCTGAATTTGACATTCCAAAGGGTTGTAATGATTCAAGCGATTTGAGAAAATTAAAATCAGATGCAAGGCTAAAATTAAGCTCACTATCAACTCTTAAATTTGGCATAGGGTAGCTATTATTGAATTTTTCCCTTGCTAATTCGTTAAATCTAGTGCGCAGTGCTTCCAAATTTTCAGCCTTTAAGCGCAGTCCGGCTGCTTGGCGATGCCCACCATATTTTAAAAGCAAATCGCTACACGAGCATAGAGCTTCATATAAATCGAAATCACTAATTGAACGTCCAGAACCTTTTAACTCCCCATTATCATTGCATAATACTAAAAGAGGTCTATGATAAATATCCATGATTTGTGAGGCAACAATCCCAATAACTCCTTGATGCCAGTTTGCACCATAAAGCACAAAGCCAAAATCATTTTCATAAGGCTTAATCTGCTCAAGAGCTTCTTCAAAAATTCTTTTTTCTTCTTCTTGGCGTTCTTTATTTGCGTCATTTAACTCATTTGCATAAATGGCAGCTTCATCATATGAATTTGACATAAACATCTCAACCGCCTTATGCGCAGAGCCCATGCGCCCAATGGCATTTATCCTTGGTGCAAGCCCAAAAACTGCTTGCCAAGAGCCAATATTTGCACTTCGTTCATAGCCGCTAATTGCTTTAAGCTCAGCTAGACCAGGTCGTTTGGCTGCCTTTATGACGAGTAATCCATTTTTTACTAAAATCCTATTCTGACCTGTAAGCGGTACAATATCAGCCAAAGTCCCAAGAGCAACTAAGTCCAATACTTCACGCATATCCATTTTTTTGCCAGTATGTTCAGATAATCTTGAATTAACTGCTGCCATAACATAAAATATTGCGCCAACTCCAGCCAAATCAGGGCAAGGACAGACTCCAATTTTTGGGTTAAAAATAGCATGAGCAGGTGGCAACTCTTCTGGTGGTACGTGGTGATCAGTTATGATGCTTGTAAAGCCAAGCTCATTTGCTCTTTTTATTGGTTCATAATCACTAATAGCACAGTCAACAGTGATAAGTAGCTGATATGACTTTGAAAGTTCTTCAATTGCTGCAAGGTTTAAGCCGTAACCTTCTGTGCGCTTTGGTAAGTAGTAATGTGGCTCATAGCCGTGAAATTTTAAAACTTGAAGAGCTAGCACTGTTCCTGTTATGCCATCAACGTCGTAATCACCATAAATAACAGGTTTTTTACCCTCAAGAAGGCTTTTTACAATTAAATCAGCACAATTTTCAAGATTATGCCAAAATTCCGGTTTTGCTAGATTTCTAAGATTTGGATAGAGAAATTCATCAAGTAGCTTAAAGTCATTAAGACCCCTCTTGCGTAAAATTTTAAGCAAAAGGGGTTCTATATCAAGCATCTCTGCTTGTTTATTTTCTTCAGTAGTATAAATTGAGTCAACAATATTATCTAAAAGCCATTTTTTTTGTAGTATTGGCATTTATTCTTTGCTCCCTAAATGGTAGCATCTAGTCTTGTCCTGCGCTTAGCTTTAAAATTTCATTTGCTGCTGGTGCTAATTCTTTTGGAACTAGGCTTTTTTTCATTAGCCAGTCTAAGAATTTTATTGCAGTATCATTGTTTGGACTAAGTTTAAGAGCGCTTAAGACATGTTCAACGCATTTTTGATAACCTTTCTTTTCTAAATAAACTCTTGCAGTATTTAAATGTAAATTCTCATCTTCACTTGATAATTCAAATGCACGATTATAATACTCAAGAGCTTGCTCAAGCATTTTATTTTTGCGAAGATTAATTCCAAATTCGTTAAAAAGGTGCTTGTGTTCAGATGAAAATGCAGCGTCAAGATTTAGCAAGCGGTTAAAGATGTTGTCAGCCTTGTCAGACTCACCACGTTGCAAGTATGTTAAACCAATACCAAAATTAGCTTTTACATTTTCAGAATCAATTGCTAATGCATTAGCGTATTCAAATTCAGCAGTAAAAGTTTCACCCTTTTCTCTGTTTTTATCACCTTTTTCCACCATCGCATTAACTTCTTTAATCTTAGGAAAAACTGTAGAAAAATAATATTCAGGTTCAGGAGAATAGTTTGAAATTAATTCATCACGAGTAATAATTTTTTTAGGTCCAGATGGTATAAAATTAATATTAATTGCTTGAATATTAATTCTGCCTTCATCGTCTTGCTCTGCAAACCAAAAAACTTTTTGAACTGTTTTACGTGTAGTTGTTCCAGTTCCAACTTTTCTGATTTCTTGCGATGAAAATACACCACGGATTTTTTCTTCTTGTACTTCACTCATAAAGTTTGTCCTTTAGCTAATTGATTGCTGAATAGCCTTTGCAACTTCAAGAGGATTGTCTGCAAGAGTGATTGGCCTTCCAACAACTAAATAATCTGCACCAAGAGCAACTGCTTGCGGCGGAGTCATCACTCGGCTTTGGTCATTATTTTCGCTACCAGCAGGGCGAATACCAGGAACAAGGCACTTCAAATCTTTATTTACAGCTTTTATTGACTCAAGCTCGTGTCCAGAACAAACGACACCGTCTACGCCCCAATCAACAGCATTTTGTGCTAAGCTTGGAACAAGACTAGAAACATTAGCACCTGGAACAGGTAGTTCACCTTGGCTCATGCTTGTTAAAATAGTTACACCAAAAATGAGCGGTGGATTTTTTGCTTGTTTCGCTTGCTCAACGGCAGCACGACACATCTTTTCACCACCTAGCATGTGGATAGTTAAAAGATCAATGTCCCACCAAGAAGCAGAGCGAATTGCAGCTTGCACTGTATTAGGAATATCAAAAAACTTTAAATCAAGCATAGTTTTAAAGCCCATGCCTTTTAAAGTTTGGAGCATTTTTGGTCCTTCACGAGTAAATAGTTCACTCCCAACTTTTACGTATTCAACAGTCCCACGCAAGTTGTTGGCCATAGTGAGAGCATCTAATGCATCAGTATAATCAAGAGCAACAATTAAATTAGCCATATAATCTCCATGAAGTAAATCAAAAATCAGGTGTTCAAAATATCCATCGAAAGTGAAGGGTATAATTTTGGATTATTAATTGCGCTTAAATAACAAGACCTTAACTTGTCATAAGCCGTATCCAAATTATCATTTATAATCCAAGCATTAAACCAATGAGCTTGCAACATTTCACCCTTTGCAGCTCGCAATCTGCGCATAATTGTTTCCATATCATCAGTGCCACGCTTGACTAAACGGCTACGCAGCTCCTCAAGACTAGGAGGAAAACAAAATACAAAGTAAGCACAAGGCATGGTCAAATACAGTTGTGCAGCTCCTTGCACGTCAATATCAAACAGAACATCTCGACCAGTATTTAAAGTATCAATACATTTGTTTAGAAATGTTCCATAATAATTGCCATGCACTTCTGCCCATTCAGCAAAAAGACCGTCCTCTTTTTTTTCTAAAAAATCTTCTTTGCTTAAAAAATAGTAGTCTTTGCCGTGTTCTTCGCCCTTGCGAGGCAGTCTTGTTGTTGCTGAAACAGAAAAAGTAATATTTGTAAATTCAGCACTCAACCTTTTAATAAGGCTTGTTTTGCCCGTGCCAGATGGTGCACAAAGAATAAACGCTAAACCCTTTCTATTCATCACTATCTCCAAGCTGTAGGCGTTGGCGCAAAGTTTCAGGCAAAATGGCAGATAAAACCACATGGTTAGAATCTGTCACAATAATTGAGCGAGTTTTACGACCTTGAGTTGCATCAATAAGTCGACCCTCAGCTCTTGCATCTTCACGCAATCTGCGCATTGGAGCAGAGGCAGGGCTTATAATACTTATAATTCGTGGTGCAATCACAAAATTATTAAATCCGATATTTATTAGTCGTTCACTTTGCATCAATTACCTCAATAATTGCAAATACTATAAAAATTATAAAATGTCAATGTAATGCCTATCGGCAAAAACTAGCATTAGCTTAGGCAATATTTTGAGCTTGTTCACGACATTTTTCAAGCTCATTTTTAAAATCAACAACAACTCTAGATAGTTGAGCGTTTTGAACTTTATTACCACAAGTGTTGATTTCTCTAAAACATTCTTGCAATGTAAAATCAAGCTTACGCCCAATGTCTGCACTTTGTTCGAGTAATTCTTGCAGGCGTTCAAGGTGCGAGTGTAATCTTGTTATTTCCTCGCTAATATCAAGCTTGTCATTTAAAATAATAAGCTCTTGCAATAATCTATTTTCATCAATTTCAATGTTTTTTAGGTTGTTATTAATACGCTCTTTGATAGTATTGAAATGATTTTCTTTTACTTCTGGGCTTAAATCTTCAATATGATTTAGCCAATCTTCCATTTTTAGAAAGCGTAAGCTTAAATCACTACTTAAATTTTTCCCCTCACTAATCCTTGCTTCGTCCCAGTCATTTAGTGCAACTTTTAAACCGTTTTCAAAGCGAGCAAGCAAATCATCATCAGCTTCTTCTTGATCTGATAGCCAAAGGTCTTTAACGTGTAAAAGTTCATTTAAATCAGGTTGATATAATAAGCCATTCTGGCTAGCTAAATCTTGCAAAGCACTAAGCATTTGCTTGGCTTGGTCGAAATTGAAACTAATGGCTTGGAAATTTTTTTTAGCTTGAATATTTAAGCTGATTTCAACTCGCCCTCGCAAAGCATGTTGTTTAGCTATTTTTTCAAAATAGCTTTCTAAACTTCTAGCAACAGTTGGCAAACGCCATTTTAAATCTAAGTGCTTGCTGTTTACACTACGCACTTCCCATGTTTGTGTAAAATCAACATCTTCAATAACCGAACGTCCAAATCCGGTCATGCTATATGGCATAAGAACTCCTGCTTATCGTTTAAGTTTGCTAATAAATTTAGCATGAATTAATAAAAATATAGCCTATTCTTAAATTAATGACAATAGTTAAAAATCCTTTTTTTTAGTTTTTTAAAGAAAAATATTTCGCTAAGTGTTCTATATATAACCGAAAGATTAAATGTGCTTGCTGCAAGTTTGACAATGCAAACTATAAACATTATTGTATTGTTAAGATTGCTATTTTTGTTAAATTGCAATTGTCTTGCCTGCTATAGTATTTTAAGTTGACAGAACTACCGTCAACTCAAGCAAAGGCACACTTGCTCCAGCACTTATGCTTTCGCAGTCAATGATGGTAATTTCATCTGAAATTACTATAAATAAATTAATTGAGGTGGCCTATGCCGCGTTTTATAGATTTACATACACATACAACCGCTTCAGACGGTACTGATACTCCGCAGATGTTGCTTGAAAAAGCAGATGAAGCAGGGCTTTGTGCTGTTGCAATTACTGACCATGACACTATTGACGGCTTAGATGAAGTAAAAAATCACTCTTTTGCTGTTGAGCTTGTACGTGGTGTTGAAATTAGTGTAACAGAAAGTTTTGGCGAATTTCATTTGCTAGGTTTATTTATTACAGAAGACGAACAAAAGCTTGAAATCTTGCGAAATAGCTTGCTTCAAGCAAGGCAAAAACGCAATTTACGTAATCAACTAATAATTGATAAATTGAATATGTTAGACATACCGATTAGATATGAAGATGTTCTTGAAAAAACGCAAAGTGGCGCAATTGGGCGTCCACATATTGCAAAAACCTTAGTTGAGCATGGCTATGTCGAAAGTCTAAATGAGGCTTTTGTTAAATATTTACGGTATGATGCACCAGCCTTTGTTCCTAAAGAATCAATGCGCCCTTATGATGGTATTAAAGTTTTAAAGCAAATCGGTGCTCTAGCTTGCATTGCACACCCAATTTTAGCTAGATGTTCTCGTGATATGCTTGAGCGTAAAATTTTTGAGATGAAAGATTATGGCTTAGATGCGATTGAAGTTTATCATGCTGAATTTAGTCAATCTGACACAGAATACCTTAAAAATCTTGCAAAACGCTTTGATTTACAAATATCTGGCGGGACGGATTATCATGGTAATACTAAGCCAAAAGTAAAGCTTGGACGTGGTAAATATAATATGTATATCCCTGAAAGTATTCTATATGATTTGAAAGAATATCATGCCAAACTTAAT
>CAYJPK010000066.1:0-12100 GCA_964372035.1 uncultured Desulfovibrionaceae bacterium
CGTGGCTAAGCCACTTGAAAAAGGCATTAAAAATGACTTTTTCAGTACCGACTAACTAGTAACACTAGTTAAGTTTCTTTAATAATTAAAAAATGTTTATTATTTGCATTTTGTGAGTTTTAGCATATTCCTCTAAATTTTTCCCACCTAAGCCACAAGTTATAGAAGTGTTGTTAGCTTCAAAAAGAATTTCTGCAAACTCTTTGTAATCTTTTTTACTTGTGGAAAGAACTTCATCTCTTAATTGTTGACGCATTTCTTCTGTATCGTTAGTTAAATTGCGCATTAAAGAAGTCATGCCTTTGCCATCTGGTAATAAATAAGTGTCTATATCACCTACTGCACCAACAATGGCATTAGTAAGGTCACGCTCTGTTAAGTCCAAATTCTTTAGCCATGTTGCACTATCTCTATAAGCATATAGCGTACTTTCAATTTGTGGGTCACGGTATGAAACCTGTGTCCAAATTCCACTCAAGCGGTCAACATTACAAAAAACACCATAAGCTCCACCTTGGACTCTTACCTTATCCCAAAGTCTAGCCATGCGTAAATGTCTAGCTATAACAAGAGCAGATCCATTCCACTTGTAGCCAAGCTCATAAAGATTGCAACCCTTACCAATAAAGTTAATTTGTGATGGTGCAATAAGTGCCTCATCTAAAAGACTTGCATAGCGTTGACGAGTGTAAGTTTCAAGACTAATAGCAGGCTTTAAATTTTGAGCTAAACTTTTTGCAAGTGGCACAGTTTTAAGGATTAAATCTTCGTTGGCTGTTATATTAACAATAATATTATCTTTGCATAAAACGAGCTCTTTTATTTTTTGTAAATTACTTAAAATACCACTCCAGCTGCTATCAGCTCTTTCACTGAGTTCTCGCAAATATAGCAAATAGCTGTAACCATTTGTAAGTTCAGTTAAATGCCCAGCACTTGAATATCTAGCTCTTATGCGTGAAGCAACAAAGCTATGACCACTTGGAATTATCATTTGTTCAAGTCTTGCACGTTCTTCAAAGAGCATCTGCATAAAACGAGTTTTGTTGTCAAAGTTAGTCTCAGAAATAATTTCATTTAACATTTCAAATAAATTTTCTACTTTATCTGCGCTAGCTTTAGCACTAATATTAAGGAGAGACAAAACTTCATTGCCATGTTTTGAGCTAAAGATAACATCAGCATCAATGCCACCTGTTTTACTTGAAATGTCTAAACCTAGTTCAACAAAGTCACGCTTATTCGTACCAACTTCAGTTAAGGCTCTAGCAAATAATGGTAAAAGTTGTATTAACTCATTAGGAACATTATCGAGCTTAAACAAAATATTAGCATAAACAATGCCGTTAGTATTGATATTATGCGCATAGAATGGTGCATTTTCAAAGCTACCATGCTTGCACGGGATTTCTTTATTTTCTTTTGCCAAATCCTTTAACTCTAGGCTAGGAATGCTTGCAAGAGCTTCTTCGCTATCAGGTGTTTTTTGCGCTTGGAGTAAACGCTCATTAAATTCCACCAATTCTTTGCGTTCTGTTGCAGTTAAAACATCACGCAAAAGATTTAATTTTTCTTGTTCAGCTTTTTCTTTTTCGTTTAAATAGTCTTCATCTGGAACAAGTACAACAGTTGCCCTATGTTGATTATCAAGGAAATATTTAGTGATTAATTCTTCAAAATAACGAGGATTAGTTTTTAAACTCTCTCTAATACTATTTAAAGGTTGTTGCCATGCAAGCGGTGCGAAAGGATCACCATCATGCAACCAAGTAGTAAGAGCTCTAAGCATCGCAGCTAAACCACGTGGAACACGACCAGAATTGTTTTCACGCAAAGCAAATTCAATACTATTAAGCGCAGCTTCAATTGCTTGGCTAGGAATTCCTTCTTCTGCAAGATCTGCTAAGGTGTCCATTATTAAAACTTCAACCTCTTGTGCATCTTTAATTGAGATAGAACGAAGACCAACTGAAAAACAAAGTTGCCTAAGCTCTCGCTCAAGCCCACTGCCAGTTAAATCTTCACCAAGTCCAGAATCAATTAAGGCTTTGCGAAGAGGTGAGCCAGGTAGACCAAGTAAAATATGATCAAGAATTTCAAGAGCAAGACATTCTTCAATATTATTATTTTCGCAGAATAACCAATTAACATTGATATGTCCCTTGTCTTCACCCTCTGCACATGGAAAAGGATATTCTAAATATCTCGGTGTATCAAACATTTCTTGAAGTTCAACTTCTGAATTTACAGAAATTTTGTCAAAACTTGCAAGTGCTTCATCTATAGTTTTTAAGCGAGTATTCTCATCGTCATCTCCCCAGAAAAAAAAGAAACTATTGCTAGGGTGATAAAACTTTTCATGGAAATACTTAAAGCCATCATAGCTTAATAAAGGAATAACTTCTGGATTACCACCAGAATCTAAGCCATAAGTATTGTCTGGAAAAACAGCATGTTGACTATGTTCAGCTAAAAGAGAATCAGGTGAAGAATAAACACCTTTCATTTCATTGAAAACTACACCCTTATAAGAATACTGTCCATTTGCTTCCGTTGCTTCAAGGTGCCAACCTTCTTGATAGAAAATATCTTCACTAATGATTGGGTGAAAAACAGCATCAATATAAACAGAAATTAAATTATAAAAATCCGTTAAATTTGTGCTTGCAACTGGATAGCATGTTTTATCAGGGTAAGTCATGGCATTTAAAAATGTTTGCAAGGAAGACTTTAAAAGCTCTACGAAAGGTTCTTTCACAGGATATTTTTCTGAACCGCATAGAACAGAATGTTCTAAAATATGCGCAACGCCAGTTGAATCACTTGGTGGCGTGCGAAAATTAACTCCAAAGCATTTGTTTTCATCATCATTACAAACAGATAACAAACTTGCACCAGTTCTGTCATGTTCAAAAAGGCGTACATGACTTGAAATTTCTTCTAAATATTCTTCACGTTTTAAGGTAAAACCATGTAAATTACTCATAACTACCTACTTTATTAGTTTTTTTTATATTACAGCATAAATCGTTAGCAACAAAAAAAAGGGACAGAAAAATCCGCCCCCTTAAAATATATTATTTAAAATTTAAATTAACAATTAGCTGCTTTAAGAGTTTCTTCAATCATTTCAAGGCTAGGGGTGCTTTCTTTATCAAGCCCAGTAAGAGAGCGAACAGCAATCATTAACATATCATAGCTTAAATTCATTTCAACTCTACCATCATTAATAGAGCAGTTTTCACCTTGTAAAAGAACCTTATAAGCACGACGGCTTCTATTTGCTCCACTACCAGAGGTAATGGAATAAACATGTTCGCCTTGGTCAGTAACATATAAGTTTTGTCTAGTTAACACACTATTTTCTTCATCAAACCATGATCCACCGGCAAACTGACGACCTTTGAATGAAAGTTGTGCACCATTATCAAGAGATAACTGCACTTCTTCCCACTGGCTTTGTTCGGTATCATTCATGTTGAGCTCCTTTAAAACAAACTTAATTAATGCTTAATTAACCAAAATTAATGAAAATATACTATCTAAGAAATTTATTCATGTCAAGATTATTTTTTTTTAACATTACCATACTTTTCTATTTTATTTTTTTTGCCAGTTATTAAGATTGTTTTGGATAAAATCAACAATTTGAGAGTGTTGTTCTTTCCCATTACCCTCAATACTCATAGCTTTACCAAATTTTATATGCACGTCCTTGTCTGTTGAGATTTTTCCAAAATCTTTCAGCAATTTACCGTTGCCCCAGTACTGTGTTGAAAGGGCAATAGGAACAACTGGCACATCAGCCTTTTTCGCAAGCTTGATACCGATAGTATTAAATTTTTGAGGGTCAAATTCAACCATTCTAGTACTTTGTGGGAAAATTATTACAGATTTATTTTGTTTTAATATTTCACAGCCCTTAGTCAAAACAGTCGTTAAATCTTCTCTTGGGTTTTCACGTCCAACGATGATTGGGTCTTGAGCTTTTAAAATATTACCAAAAAGAGGATATTCGATTAGTGATTTTTTTATTGCAAAAGTGACCCCTTTAAAAGGTGCTATAAAGGCAGGTAAAATAAAGGTTTCAAGCGTGCTCATATGGTTCGAGATAAAAACACATGGAGTATCAAGCGATTTAAAATTGTTTAAACCCTCAATTTGCATTTTTACTCCAGTTTCCAGCACAAGCTTAACAATAGAATAACAATCAGAAACCCAACGTTCATTTGGGTATTCTTTTTTACCGGCTACAATACCGGCTTGTGCAACAATATTAAACATATTTAGATAAAAATATAGTGGTGCACATTTGGTTGCGAATATATTATTCTTTATGTTTTGTGGGTAAAAATTATCGCCATTAAAAAGCCTAAGAGCTTCGTTATATAAGTTGTCAACTTTAGTCATTTTCTTTGCCTATAACCTTATTGTTTTCAGAAATTTTTATGTTTTCGTTTGAGTCTAGATTCAAACTTGCAGATAAGCTTGTAAAATTACAACCATTGCCAATTAAATAGTCTAATATTGCGGGCATGTTTTTTACAGTATTATATTTTGTGTCATGAAACAAAAATATTCCTCGCAGTGGAAATCCGTTTGCGACAGTTTGCATATTATGAAAATCTGCCTCAGCTTGCCAGTCCTTACTGTCAACCGACCATAAAACAATCAGCGAATTTAAAATCTTTGCAATTTCCACTGTTTTTTTATCATATTTTCCAAACGGTGGGCGTAAGAATTTTATTTTTGCGCCGAGTTCTTTAAGTATAGTGTCGGTTTTCTTGTATGATTTTAATTGTACTTCCAGTGGTTCCCCAACTAGATAATTGTGCTCAAATGAATGATTACCAATTTCATGCCCTTGATTAATTATTTCCATTACCTCATCTTTATAACGTAATGCTTTTTTTCCAATTATAAAAAACACCGCAGGGACATTGTAATCATTTAAGGTTTTAAGTAATTCTTTTGTGTATTTGCTTGGTCCATCGTCAAAACTAAGTACACATTGGTTATTATCAAGGCTATTTTTCATTAAAAATAAGCCGTCATTTACTGTTTGCAAGTGACTATAATTTTCTATAAAAATCGGCTTATCTTTTGCAACTGCAAATTGATTTGTAAAAAAAAAGTAAGAAAAAAATATAGTAAGGCAAAAAAATATTTTGAAATAAGCCTTATTGTTGATATACATATTTTTTCCTTGTTAGTTTGATGTGTCTAATTATATCATACTTAAATTAAAACGCAAGTTGCTTTAAATTCTGTAATATTAAAGGGATTTGTTTTAAGTGCTTTTTTTAGTTATTATATTTTTTAAGATTGCATAAAATCAAGAAAAATATTATTATTTATTTGTAAGTGCGTTTTTTGGTATAATATTAGCATAGTCTTAATATTCTTTGAAAAGCGTCAAAAAAGTGACTAATATAGTGGAGTAAACATGGACTTATCAGGTACACAAAAAACAGCAGTTTTGCTTCTTGCCCTTGGAGATAAATTTACATCTGAGGTTTTTAAACGTCTAGAACGTAAGGAAATCGCTCAAATTTCAAGAGCAATTATCGGGCTTGATTCCGTGCCAAAGGAGATTGTTGAAGAGGTATTGCGAGAGTTCCATATGTCCATTGTGACTGGGCGTGACTTAATTAGTGGCGGTCAAGATATCTTAAAACGTGTTCTCATGAAGAATTTAGATAGTGAAACAGCTAAATATATAATGGATACCCTCAATCTTGAAACTGGTCCAGCACCATTTAGAGAGCTTGAGAGAGTAAGTCCTCGCCTGTTATCTCAACTACTTAGAAATGAACATCCTCAAACTCTTGCACTTGTTCTTGGGCATTTACAATCAGAGCAAGCAGCCAATTTATTGACAATGTTGCCTCCTGGTGTTCGTGCTGAAATTCTTATGAGACTTGCTAAGCTTGAGGCTGTACCTGAAGATATGCTTATGGAAGTTGATAGAGTATTGCAAAGTCAGCTTATTGCTATGGGTGGCAAAGAAGGTAAAAAAGTTGGCGGTGTTCAATCTGTTGCTGAAATTCTTAATGCTGTTGATAGAGCAACTGAAAGCGAAGTTCTTTCTGAAATTGAAGAAGAATCAATTCAAATGGCTGAAGATATTCGCAATCTTATGTTCGTATTTGAAGATATTAAAATTCTTGATGATAGAACCTTACGTGAAATTATGCGTGATATTCCACAGGATCAGCTTATTATGGCTATGCGTGGAGCAAGTGACGAGCTTAAAGAGAAATTCTTTGCTAATATGTCTGAAAGAAACTCTGCTACAATTCGTGATGAATTACAATTTATGCCTCCTGCAAAACTTTCAGAGGTTGAAGAGGCACAACAAACTATTGTTAAGGTTGTACGTGGCTTAGAAGCAGAGGGCAAAATAACAATTTCAAGAGGTTCTGGAGATGTCTTTGTCTAATTCTGATGATAAACGCATGGGTACAATTTTTATGGGACCTAGTTCTGCTAGTGAGCAAGCTCTTGATAAGGCTATTTATGCTCAAGAGCGTGAACTATGGAACAAAAGAACTGAGCGTGAATATCTAGATAGGGTGAAGGCAAAGGCAGAACTTCGTGGCAAAACTATTATTAATGACGCTCAACAGCGTAGCCAAACTATTAAAAAATTGGCAGCAGAATGGGCTGAAAAACTTAAAATAAAAACAGAGTATTTGTACTCTCAAGCTCAAGAAGAGCTAGAAAAAGCCAAAAGTTCAAAATCGCAAGCCGATACTGCTTTTGCAAATGGTTATGATGATGGCTATAAGGCTGGCTTGGAAAAAGTAGACGCTGAAATTGCTGCAGAAAAACAAAGACTTGCTGCAATCACTGGCAGTATGCTTAAAAGCCTTGTAAATGAATGTCATAATGTATTTGAAACTTGGCGGGAAGACTTAACTAATTTAACTGTTCAAGCTATTGAAACTTCAAATAATTATTTGCTAGATACTGAAAAGAAAGAATTATTTTCAAATTTACTTACTCAGGCAGTTTTGCAATTAGAAGATAGACGTCGTATTATTGTAAGCGTTTCAGAGCATGAGCATGAACTTGTTAAGGAGTTATTTGAAGGCTTTGATGCTAGCTTAGGAGTTAGTGGGTTTGAAGTAATTCTTGATAACTCTCTAAAGCAAGGCGGGCTAATTGTTGAAAGTGCATCAGGAAAAATTGACAATAGCCTATCTTTGTACCGCACGGTTGTTGAAGAAAGCTTAAATCGCCTTAAACTTGCCGCAAATCAAGAGCAAGAGGACGCTTCAAAACATAATCTTATCAAAGAATTTGAAAGTCTTGAGTTACCGGAAATGCATGAATTATCTGAACCGGTTGAAACAGAAATCCCAAGTGCTCCTGAAATTGAATTTGAAAGTACAAAAAGTGCTGAGCAACTATTGGCAGAAGAGCTTTTTGCGGAAGTTCAAGGTAGAGCAAATTCAATGCAAGCTCCTATACAATTTGAAGATGTTCAGAAAAAAGAAGAGCCAGTTCAAGCAGAACCAGTTCAAGCAGAGCCAGCTCAAAGAGTTGACGCTTTAGCTCAAGGGGCACAAAACATAGAACCAGTAGCTCCACAAGAAGAACAAGTTAGTGATAGTTTTGAAAGTGTAAGTGCTAGCGAAGATATAAGCCAAAGTGAAATTGATAATATAGAACCTCAAGCACATGATTTGCAACAAGCACCTAAAGCTTCGCAAGGAAAGGTTTTTGGCGATACTCTGACAGTTCCTCCGCCACAAGCACCAATTCAAGATGATTCAGCACAAAGAGCTGCAGCCCTAGAAAAATTATTAAGAGAAGCACAAGACGCTGCTGATCCTGAAAATCCTGAAAACTTGCCAGCAACTAATATTCAAAATTAGTAGGAGTGAACTGTGAGCCTTAATCCTCGTGAATGTCAGACTTTGCTTGAGCAAGCAAGCCCTATGCAGATTTTTGGCAAGATCAATAAGATTGTTGGTCTTGTAGCAGAAGGAACAGGTATAAGCGCACCGCTTGGCTCTTTATGTCATATTATACCAGAGCATGGTGCAGAGCCAGTAGCCGCAGAAGTAGTAGGTTTTAAAGATAATAATTTGCTATTAATGCCCTATGGAGATATGCGTGGTGTTAGTCAGGGTAGTCTAATTCGCAATTCAAATTTACCTCCTTATTTTCCAGTAAGTGAAAGAATGTTAGGCAAGATTTTTAATGCTTTTGGCATTGAACTTGATGATAATTATACTGAGCGTTTTGAGCCATCTTCAATTGACTGGGAAAAAGAATCTGTTGCAATATATGCAAATCCTCCATCACCTCTTAGCCGCCCAAGAATAGATGAAAAGCTAGATGTTGGTATTCGTTCAATTAATAGCCTGTTGACGTTAGGAAAGGGGCAACGTGTTGGTATTATGGCTGGTTCTGGTGTTGGTAAATCAACGCTGATGGGCATGATGGCACGGTATACAAAGGCTGATGTAAATGTCATTGCACTTATTGGAGAACGTGGACGAGAAGTCTTGGAATTTATGGAAAAAGATTTGGGCAAGGAAGGTCTTGCTCGTTCTGTTATAATAGTTGCAACTTCTGACCAATCTCCACTTCTTAGAATGCGTGCTGCTTATGCCGCAACAGCTGTAGCAGAGTATTTTCGTGATAAGGGCAAAGATGTGCTCTTTATGATGGACTCTGTAACACGTTTTGCTATGGCAGCTCGTGAAGTTGGTCTTGCTATTGGTGAACCACCGACAACAAAGGGCTATACACCGACAGTTTTTACGCAGTTGCCAAAACTCTTAGAGCGTGCAGGTTGCAGTTCAAAAGGTACAATTACAGGTATTTATACGGTATTAGTAGATGGTGATGATTTTAATGAACCAATTGCAGATGCTGTTCGCTCAATTTTAGATGGTCATATAGTTTTAACACGTGAGCTTGCAGATAGAGGGCATTTTCCGGCGATTGATGTTTTAAAGTCAATAAGCCGTGTGCGTGCTGATATTTGTGCTCAAGAGCAAGTAAATGATGGGCGTGCAATTACAAAACTAATGGCAACGTATAATAGGGTAGAGGACATGATTAATATTGGTGCTTATGTCCAAGGTTCAAACCCTGAAATTGATATGGCAATCAAATTACATAATGATATTGATGCTTTCTTACAGCAACCGATTGCCCTTTGCCAAACAATTGAAGATTCTTTTGTTTCTCTTTCAGCCTTAGCAGCTCAAACTAAAGAGCCAAGTAAATAAATATTAATCTTTTTTAGATAATTTATCAGCTTCATAGATTGCTTGAATCCCAAAAGCAACTATCATAGGTCCAATAATCATTCCAACAGGACCAAAAGTCGCAAGTCCGCAAAGAATTGCTAAGAGCAAAACGAAAAGAGGAGCTTTTATGCCTCGCTGTAAAAATAGCGGACGTATAATATTATCAGCTCCCGCAACGGCAATTACTCCCCATAAGGCTAAACCAATGGCAGCAAATATATTACCAGAAAACCATAAAACGATACAAAGTGGAACCCAAACAAGAGCAGTGCCAACAACAGGAATTGGCGCAACTAAAGTCGCTAATAAACCCCAGAAGGCAGGCTGATCAATGCCAGCAACAGCAAAGCCAATACCGCATAGAATTCCCTGAACAACAGCAACTAAAAGAACACCCAAGAATACACCACGAAGTGCACCACGAATTGCTAGAGTAAAGCGTGTTAACATATCATCTTGCATAAAAGTGAGTGTTTTGACGATAAGTCTTAAGCGCCTGGCATAAACAACACCAAGAACACTAAAAGTAACAAATAAAAATAAAAGCCAAAGCACATTAACTGTACTTCCCACAACACCAACACCACCACTAACCAAAATACCAACAAGCTCAGAAAGAATATTTTCAATGTTAGAGGTTATTTCATTAAACCATTTAACAAGTTCAGGAGTTATTAAAAAGGTTTCTTTCAAGGAATCTATGTAATCAAGCCATGTTTGTGGAAGTTGAAAGTTAGATTCCTTAATTTTTAGCAAGGTATTATATCCAGCTAAAGCTTGAGGAGTTACAAGCAAAAAGACGATAGAAATCGGTATAACAATAATTAAAATAAGCATGATTGTATATATGCTTATCGCCCATAATCCAGGTTTGTAATTGCAAATTTTTTGATATAATGGAAAGCTAAAACAAGCAAAGCAAGCTGCTGTAAAAATAGTGTAAAAGTAAGGAAATAATAACAAAATCCAAAAAAATACAGCAACAGCGTATAAAATAACAGGCATAAAAGCTCCGTAAATGAAATATAATCTCTTAATTAAGCAAGACGCTTGGTTTTAAAAAAGCTATCTAATAAACTAGAACATTCTTGCTCTAAAATACCGCCCATGTGCCATGTCTGATGGTTTAGTAGGGGCAAATCTAAGCCATGCAAGCAAGAACTGACGGCTCCAGATTTTTTATCATATGCACCGTATACGACACCGTCTAGTCTTGCATGAACAATTGCACCCGTACACATAAGGCAGGGTTCTAGGGTAACAATTAATATAGTGTTTTGCAATCTATAATTTTTTTGTAAAATGGCTGCACGTCTTAAAACCAATATTTCAGCGTGAGCAGTAGGGTCATTAGAGCTAATTGGCTCATTATGGGCTTTTGCAATTATGTCGCCTTGCATATTAACTAATAAAGCACCAACAGGCACTTCTCCAAGCTCCTCTCCTTTTTTTGCAAGCAAGATTGCTTCATGCATAAGGCTTTGCCAGCTGTGGCCCATTGGTGCGTTCGGTAAAATATTTTTATACATGTTAAATGATAATGCGTTGCTTAATTGTTTTTACAACTTCGTGTGGAGTGTTACAAATAGTCATAAAGTCGCTTAACTCTTCATTGGTAATATAATTATGACCAACCATTTTATCCTTTATCCAATCTATCATACCACCCCAAAACTCGTTGTCATATAAAATAATAGGAAGTGGCTTTATACGCTCAGTTTGAGCAAGTACAAAGGCTTCTGACAATTCATCTATTGTTCCCATTCCACCGGGCATAATAACATAAGCCTGCGCATACTTAATAAACATAAGCTTTCTAACAAAAAAATATCTAAATGAACACATGGTATTGACATATTCATTACAACCTTGTTCGTGCGGTAATTGTATATGAAGCCCAACAGATGCACCTCCAGCTTCTGCAGCTCCTTTGTTGCCAGCTTCCATAAGACCAGGTCCACCACCTGTAATAATGCCATAGCCGGCATTTACGAGCAAGCGAGAGATTTCTTCTGTATCTTTATAATATTTAGACTCAGGCAAAGCTCTTGCCGATCCAAAGACTGAAACGCAAGGACCAATGTCTCCAAGTTCATCAAAACCTTCAACAATTTCAGCCATGATTCTAAACATGCGCCATGATTCTTTCGTTGATAAATCATCTATAACATCTCTTTGCATAATAAACTCCATGTTAAAGTTAAAAAATTATGTAAATTGATCTGTAAAACAATAAAAATAATCTAAACTTGCCTTAAAAATATCTTAAATATATGTTTAAGGCAAGTTTTAAAAACAAAGAACAATAAAAAAGCATAGTTTTTTTGTGATGAAAAGAAAAAAAGCAATGGCAAAATTGATAAAAACAAGACGAAATTTCCAAGCAAAAAAATGCAAACATCAAGAGCAAAGGGATTAATAATTCAAAAAAAGGGCTAAAAAAGGCTTTTATGGCTAAATAAAAAAAGCTAAATTAATATTTTTTTAAATATTTTTTTTATGTCTAATGGCTTGTTATTATTTGCATATTATAATTTAAAAGGCAAAAAAATAAAAAAAAGTGAAAAAAAAGTGAAAAAAACACTTGCAAAAGTTTTTGAAACCATGTAGAAACTATTTCTCGACGGTGCTGGCTTAGCTCAACGGTAGAGCAGCTGATTTGTAATCAGCAGGTTGCGGGTTCAAATCCCATAGCCAGCTCCATCATAAATTTTTAATTTATGAAAAAAAATCAAAAAGTTTCCACAGTGGAACTTTTAGTGCCCAAGTTGGAGGGGTTCCCGAGTGGCCAAAGGGAACAGACTGTAAATCTGTCGTCAGTGACTTCG
>CAYJPK010000067.1:0-12035 GCA_964372035.1 uncultured Desulfovibrionaceae bacterium
GCGTGCCTTTAGAAAAAGGCATTAAAAATGACTTTTTCAGTACCGACTAATTAGTCGAATAAAAAAAATTAATTAATTTAATTTTTTGTTAATATTATAAAGGCGTATTTCACATTTGAACTGCGCTTTTTTTGTGATTTTTTATAAGCACGAATTTACTTGAAATTTGTATATAAACTTTATTTCTAGCGTCCCGCAAGGGTGTTTGGAGTGAGCGTGCCTGCGTGGCTAAGCCACTTGAAAAAAGCATTGAAAATGACTTTTTCAGCTTCGACTAACTAGTATTTTTTTTGTTGCAGTATATTAAAATATTTTTCATCATAGAATATTTAAACAACACTCGGTTTTGTAACTTTGTATATTAAATTACGCCTATTGTAATGACGTGATGCAAAGTTGCAAAACCGCAAATGTTTGCTTTTTTGGCAATTTGCTCAAGCTTTTCAGATTTTTGTTTTTTACAAGGCAAAATTAATTTTTCTGCGTAAGCGTACTTAAGTACGTGCGTAAAGAAAAATAAATTTTAACGCTGTAAAAAGCGAAAAGATAAAGCGAGTAAATTGCCAAAACAAATAAATAAACAAAACAAAGACAAACTAAAAAATAAATAGCCTGCACAGAAAAATATTTAATATTTTTGAACTGCGCTTTTTTTGTGATTTTTTATAAGCACGAATTTACTTGAAATTTGTAAAAATTGATTTATTATATATTAAGACAAGCATGTCTTGAAAATATTTTTTTTAAAAAGAGGATAAAAATGCATAGTTTTGTTAGTGCTAACCCAAAAAAATGCACTGGCTGTTGTGCTTGTGAAGTTGCATGCAGTAAGGCGCACGCTGAAAAACTCGGTGTTGACCCAGTAAGTGTTGAACCACGACTTATGGTTGTGAATTATCAACAAGTTTCAGTTCCAATCCAATGTCATCAATGTGAAGATGCGCCGTGCATGAGCGCCTGTAGAAAAGATGCTATTACAGTTGAAAACAATGTTGTAACTATACATGATGATTTGTGTATTGGTTGTAAATTATGCTTACGTGCATGTCCATTTGGTGTGATGCGCATAGTAAATAGAATCGGTCTTGATAATCCAGTTCAAGTTGAAGATCCTGACAAGCCAAAGAAAAAACTCCGTGGAGTTGCACAAAAATGCGATTTATGTGCTTGGCGTGAAAATGGTCCAGCTTGCGTTGAAGCTTGCCCTGAAAAAGCACTTTCACTTACCAAAAAAGAAAATATCTTTGAAGATTTACGTAAACGTAGAGCAAGGATGGCTTTTAAATGAAACCCTACTATCAAGGTCAATTAGACTTATTCTGCGCTATTTACTCAGTAATTAATGCCATAAGTTTAACTAAGCGCATTCGCTTTGAAACTGCAAGGACTATGTTTAGTGATACTATCTTAAAGATGTCAGAAAATAGGGAGCATTTTAGCAAACAATTAACACATGATGTTGAATATTATGACCTTGTTGATGAAATGCTTGAGCGTGAAAAAGACAGATATAATATTAAATTTAGTGCTCCTTTTGCCAATAAAAAAGTAAAATCACACTTGGCTTTTGAAGCAATCTCTGAATGGTTAAAATTCGATAGAACTGCGGTAATTATTCGCTTTGAAAGGGTCTTAGCTCTTCCAAATGATCCAAGGATTAACCACTGGACAACCTTGCAAGACGCTAAAGATGGCGAGCTTATATTTTTTGATTGTAGTAGAGATGATGGGGCAATTCATAGTATTTCAAATTTTGAATTTATTACTGACAAAAAAGAATTAAAACACGGTTTAATTTATGTTGACCTTGATTCTGTAAGGTTTGTTGGCTAAAGGCTAAATGATTTATTCTGTTTGATTGAAAAGCTAATGCAAAAAAACAAACTACAATTTTTAATCTAAAAAAACACTTGTCGATAATAATGCTATAAATATTAATAGCATTAAAAAAGAGCTACAAGACTTTAAACATCACACTATTGATGTTTAAATTTTTCTTCTAGCTCTTTTTTGTAATAAATCTAAATTATTTGCCTAAAACTTCTTTGAACTGGGCAACTGCTATTTTAGAATTATCCATAATCATTCCAAGGTCATGCGAGCTAAAATAGAATTGTAGGCCTAGGTCTAGCCACTGCTCAATGCCCTTTGGTGTCAGCACAGATGAGCCTATCACAACATTATGCTTTTTGCCTGCTTCTACAACCTTTGCAATAGCATCACGCATTGGCTGATCATTCATACCGCAACCAAGAATAAGGCTTAAGTCAAATGCCCCGATAAGACACATATCAACACCAGGCACAGATAAAATTTCTTCGGCTCTTTCAACAGCTTCTGGAGTTTCAATCATAACCATGAGCATAACTTCGTCATTTGCTTTTTCGGTATACTCATTGCCATGGAAGATTGTGCCCCCAGGACCAACTGAACGCGCACCAAGCGGATAATATTTTGAATACGCAACACATTTTTCCGCTTCTTCTCTTGTATTAATCATTGGCACAATAACACCAGGTGCACCACAATCAAGTACATCATTTATAAGACCAGCATTTAAATCTGCCACACGTACAAATGGAGTTGCTCCACGCATACTATGCACAGCTGCCATCATAGAATCACGATTAAAATAGCCGTGTTGCATGTCTAGCATAATAAAATCATAACCGCTATTAGCCATAGCACAGCTTGCAGCAACTGAACCTAAAAGTGCAAATCCACCAAAAAATGTTTCATTATTAATACACTTTTCTCTAATTTTATTTTTCATTGAAAAACTCCAAAATTGTTTCTGAAATTTTACACTACTTGTTGCTTTTTGACAATGAAAAATTTCATGTCATTAAGCAATAAGTTGATACCACAGAGAGCATATACAAATAATATTATTTTTATTTTTTGTATCATATTTCTTAAAAAAAGCAGCAAATCGATAAAAAGCCAGAAAAAAATATTTTCTTTTTTGGAGTTTTATATTATATTACGGTCTAAACAAAATGAGGTATATCTACTATGAAACGTAATTTAATTTATATGTTAATGGCAATTTTTATTTTAAACTTAACTGCTTGTGCTACTGTCTATAGTGTTTTTGATGATACCAGAACAAGTGCTGATGTGATTGATGATACAAGCATTGCAACTTCAATTAAAAGCCAATATTTAAATACAAATTTTGGGGCTGGTTGGGACGTTTCAGTCTATTCATATTCAGGGCAAGTATTTTTAGTTGGTGAAGCCCCTGATTATCTACAGTCTAAATTTGTAGAAATCGCAAAAGCACAAAAAGGTGTAAAAAGTGTTACAACACACTGGTTTATTCCTTTAAAATATGATGGCTCGGACTTTATGACTTCCACAAGACTAAGGGCAAACCTAATTAATGCTAAAAATTTAAGTAGCAATAGAATTGAAGTTGAGATAAACGCTGGTCGTGTGGTGCTTTTAGGCATTGTTAATGACTCAGGGGAAAAGGCAATTGCAATTAATGCAGCTAAGGCAACTACTGGAGTCGTTAGCGTAAAATCATATTTGTTGTTACCAGTTAAATAATAATGCAAACACAAGATATTAAAAGCATAGTAAACCCCATAAATCATGTACGAGAACGCAAAAGGCGGCACTATGAATTTTTAGCAGCCTTTGTATTATTCATTGTTGTTAGTGCAAGTTCTTGGGGCTTGCTTGCGCTATATGGTGTTAATTCTTGGGTATTTATCGCCCTACTGAATGTTAATATCATAATAATGCTTTTAATCTTGTTTTTAGTTGGTCGTAATACTGTAAAACTAATTATGGAACGCCGACGTAAGGTTTTTGGTTCTCGCTTACGTACTCGCATCGTGCTTATGTTTATTTTGCTTTCGCTTGTGCCATCTGTAATTATGTTTTTAGCCTCGAATAGAGTTGTTGCAACTGGTGTTGATTATTGGTTTACAAACCAAACAGAAAGTTCACTTCAAGCGGCTCTAGATGTTGGCAGAAGTTTCTATGTTGCTGCTGCAAATAGGCTACGCCTACGCTCTGAACTAATAAAAAAAGAAGTAGATGATCATCATTTACTAGCTGATGCTGAAGCTATCAACAATTTACTTAGTCGCAAGCAAAAAGAATTTGCTCTGACCTCCCTTGGTTTAGTGGATAAAAATAAACATACCCTGCTTTTAAACTCTCATGAAGACTTTAACCCTGTCCTAGACGAGGCTAGCCAGTACATAAACTGGGAAAACATAGCAAAAAATCAATTCGACTCTATTTTATGGACAACTGATAATGCTGATTATGTAATTGGAATTTATGCACTTGATAGCAAAAACTCCATTTATTTGCTTTCAGCTGAGAGCATTGGTCAGGGGCTTATGAGTAAGCTAAACAGAATTACTCAAGGCTTTGAAGAATATTCAAAAATGAAGCAATTTAAAAATCCTCTCAAATTATCTTTCTTAATGATTTTAGGGATTTTATGCTTAATTACAATCTTTGGCGCAATTTGGCTTGGCTTTAGACTATCAAAAGAACTGATTGCACCAATTTTAGCTTTGGCAGAAGGCACTGCAAAAATTGCCAAAGGTGACTTACGGGTTCATGTTGAGGATAAGGGGCTTGATGAGCTAGCTTTGCTTATTTCGTCATTTAATAAAATGGCTGATGATTTACGCCTTGGATCTGAAAAGTTGACTCTTGCAAATGAATTATTAGCAAAACAAAATGAAACAGTAGCTGAACGCAATACCTATATTGAAGCTGTGCTTGATAGCGTTGCAACTGGTGTTATTACACTTGATTCAGAGGGTAAGATTTTAACTGTAAATAAAGCAGCTGGCTTGATTTTTAAGGCTGATCCAAAAAACTTAGAAGGCATCATACCTACAAAAATACTACCAAGCGACTACGCTTCAATTTTTGCTAACATGCTAACTGAATTGAACAAAAACCCTAACCAACATTGGATAAAACAAGTTGACTTAAATCTTGGTGAGCAAAGTTGGAAATTAGTTATAAATGCTGTTGCCCTACAAAATGCGAACGGTATTCAAGCCTATTTAGCTGTTATTGAAGACATTACAGAACTTGAAAAAATGCAACGTATTTCAGCTTGGCGTGAAGTTGCAAAGCGTATTGCCCATGAAATTAAAAATCCACTAACACCAATAAAATTATCTGCTGAGCGAATTGAGCGTAAATTTTCAGCTACCATTAGTGACCCTGTGTTTACAGAATGTACCCATTTAATAGTGCGACAAGTGGAAAGATTACAAACAATGGTGCAAGAGTTTTCAAGCTTTGCTAAACTACCAGAAATTAACTTAAAAAAAGTTCAAATTGAGCCATTACTAAATGAAATAATTGCTTTGTTTAAAAATAGCCATGGCAATATTACGTGGCAACTTGAACTTGAGCAAAAACTACCTGAATTTTTACTTGATACTGAGGCTATGCACAGAGTATTGCTTAATATTTGCACTAATGCAACAGAAGCTCTTGAAGATAAAAAAAACGGTATTGTTACAATTTCAGCATACAAGGATTCTGTAAATAGTTGTATTAACGTCGATATTACAGACAATGGCGCTGGGCTTAGTAAGGCTGATATTGAAAATATTTTTGAGCCATATTATTCGCTAAAAAAAGGTGGTACTGGTCTTGGTTTACCTATTGTTAAGTCAATTATCAGCGACCATAAAGCCAGTATTAATGTTAAAAGCACAATTGGCACTGGCACAACTTTTAGCTTGTCTTTTCCACTTACAGAGCATTAATTTATAATTGTTTAGCAAATTTAATGATTTCTAATATGTTTTTAGAAATATTTTTTTAGCTTTTTGCAATATAGACATTTTTTTAATATTAAGATATATTTTCTTTCTTTATGCCCTTGCAAATTCTTGCACTAGTCTTATATTATCTTAATGCAATGCAGATTTTGCAGTGGCAAAAATAAAATTTTACAATGTAATTATTTGAAATATTTACATTTAACAGCATTAAAAATAAAAACTAACTATAAAATTATAAAACATTTATAGTTGTAATGAAAAATAATAAGGCTATATATTAAGGAGCATGAAACATGGATTTCATTATTGAAGAAATTTCACCTGTTAAAAAATCAATCACAGTAAACGCAACTGCTGAAGAAGTAAACGCAAGCTTAAAAGCTGCTTTAAATTTTTACCGTAAAGACTTAGCTTTAGACGGCTTTCGCAAAGGCAAAGTACCTGCATCTATCGTTCAACGTCGTTTTGGCGATGAAATGAAAAACAAAGTGCTTGAAGACTTTCTTGGTGATCGTTTAGAAGTATTTTTACAAGAAAATGATATTGTTATGGTTTCACGCCCAGAATATAGCGAGTTGAAAGTTGAAGAAAATGAAGCTTTTACTTGCACAGTTAGCTTTGAAACAATGCCTAGTTTTGAAATCCCTGCTTATGCAGAGCTTGAAGTTGAACAAGACGCAAGCGATGTAAGCGAAGAAGAAGTAAATGAAATGATTACACGCCTTTTAAGCAACATGGCTGAAGAAAATGTAATTGAAGAAGTTCGCGCACCTAAAGAGGGTGAAGCTGTAACTTTAGACTTTGCTGGCTTTGAAAATGGTGAAGCAATTGCTGATGTTAAAGGCGAACACTTCAATGTTGTTCTTGGCGAAAAGCAAGTTTTACCTGACTTTGAGCAACTCGTTTACAGCACAAAATTAGGTGAAGAAAACGAAGGAAAAGTAACTTTCCCTGATGATTATGGTCATGCTGGTTTGGCTGGTAAGACTATTGATATGAAAATTAAATTAGGCGCAATTCGTGAGCGCAAATTACCAGCTCTTGATGAAGAATTTGCTGGAAAAATGGGCTTAGAAAGCGTTGAGAAATTACAAGAAGCTATTAGCGAATCAATTAAGGGTCGTAAAGTTCAAGGTGTAAAAGCTAAAGCTCAACAAAAGCTTATGGATATGCTCATTGAAAAAGTTGATTTTGAACTTCCTGAAACAATGGTTAAACAACGTGAAGAGCGTATCCTAGGTGATGCTCGTGTTCGCATGGCACAATATGGTGACTTAACCCTTGAAGAAAAAACCGACAAAGCAAAAGAAGTAAATGATGCTATCGAAGAAATGCGTCCAGGTGCTAGAAAAGACGCTGAATTATTCACAAAAATGCACATTTTACTTTTAACAATCGCACGCAAAGAAAATATTAGTGCAACTGACCAAGAAGCAGATATGCAATTATATCAAATGGCTATGCAACAAGGTCAAGACTTCACTAAAGTTCGTGACGCTTACATGCGCTCAGGTCTTATGGGTGAACTTAAAGAAAGAATTATTGCTGATAAAGCAATGAGCTTAATTTATGATAAAGCAAAAGTAGTTGAAGCTAACGCTTAAGCGGAGAAATAATGCAAGATACTATATATGATATGACTGTACCTATTGTTGTTGAAACAAGTGGTCGTTCAGAAAGAGCATATGATATTTATTCACGCCTTCTAAAAGATCGTATTGTTCTTTTAGGAACTGCTGTTGATGATAATATTGCATCTTTAATTTGTGCTCAACTCTTATTTTTGGAATCACAAGACCCAGAAAAAGAAATATATATGTATATAAATAGCCCTGGCGGTTCTGTAACCGCCGGTATGGCTATTTATGATACAATGCAGTATATTACATCACCGGTGCATACCGTTTGCATGGGCAGAGCTGCTAGTATGGGTGCATTTTTACTTGCAGCTGGTGAACAAGGTTGTCGTTATGCGCTTCCTAACAGCCAAGTAATGATACACCAACCTTTAGGTGGTTATAGAGGTCAGGCAACTGATATTGAAATCCATACTAAAGAAATTTTAAGAATGAAACGTAGATTAAACGAGCTCTTAGCGCAAAATACAAAGCAAGATTATGAAAAACTCTGTATTGACACAGAACGTGATTATTTCATGACTGCTGATGAAGCTAAGGAATACGGTTTAGTTGACCGTGTATTAGTTTCAAGAGCGGACTTAATTCAAGCTTAAGAGCTAAGGTGATATTATGGATTATAACAACAATGATACCGATAGCTTAAAATGCTCTTTTTGCGGTAAAGATGAAAATCAAGCTGAGCATTTTGTAGTTAAAGACGGTGTTTCTATATGTGATGAATGCGTTAGAACTTGCAATGAAATTATTTCAAACCAAAAACTTGAAGAAGTGCAAGAAGATGCAAAGCTTTTATCTCCTCAGGAATTAAAAGCATCTCTTGATGAATATGTTATTGGTCAAGAAGAGGCTAAAAAGATTTTAGCTGTTGCAGTGCATAATCACTATAAACGTGTTTTCTATGCTGATACACTTGGCGATGATCAAGATGTAGAGCTTGAAAAAAGTAATATTTTGCTGCTTGGTCCATCAGGTAGTGGTAAAACTTTGCTCGCTAAAACTTTAGCTAGAGTTTTACATGTTCCATTTGCAATTGCTGATGCTACAACCTTAACAGAAGCTGGCTATGTTGGCGAAGATGTTGAAAACATTTTAGTGCAACTATTGCAAAATGCTGATTATAGCATTGAAGATGCAAGCCGTGGAATTATCTATATTGATGAAATTGATAAAATTTCACGTAAGGGTGATGGTCCATCAATTACACGTGATGTTTCTGGTGAAGGTGTTCAACAAGCACTGCTCAAAATCATTGAAGGTACTGAAGCTAATATTCCACCAAAAGGTGGACGTAAGCACCCACAGCAAGAATTTATTCGCATGAATACTTCTAATATTCTGTTTATTCTTGGTGGTGCCTTTATTGGTTTAGATAAAATTGTTGAATCTCGTGTTCGTGGTGGCTCAATGGGCTTTGGCGCTAAAGTTAGCTCTAAAAAAGATACACCTTTAGGTCAATTACTTGAAGATGTGCATCCAAATGACTTAGTGCAATTTGGCTTAATTCCTGAATTTATTGGTCGTATTCCTGTTATTACACATGTAGACGAACTTGGAAAAGATGACTTAATTCGTATCTTAACAGAGCCAAAAAATGCACTTGTTCGCCAGTATCAACGCTTATTTGAACTTGATGGTGTTAAATTACACTTTACTCAAGATTTATTAGAGGCAATCGCAGGAAAAGCAATTGAGCGTAAAACTGGTGCAAGAGGTCTTCGTAATGTTATGGAAAAAATGATGCTTAACATTATGTATGAAATACCGACCTTAAAAAATGTTAAAGAATGTATTATTAATGAAGCTGTTTTAAATAGTAATGCTGAACCTGTTTACATCTATAAAGATGAAAGCGACCAAAAAATAGCATCTTAGTATATTATTATAATACCTTACTGTTAAATTGTTACTCTTGTTCAGTTTAACAGTAAAGTATTTTTTGTTTATAGCGATTAAAATGTCTTTAGTATTTTAAGACTTTACGGAGTAATTTTTTTTTATGTCACATTTTGATGATTTGCCGCACGATCTAGCCACTGATAGTTTTGAAATACCACTTATGCCACTTCGTGAGGTGGTGATTTTTCCTCATACTATCATGCCACTTTTTGTTGGAAGACCGGCATCAATTAAAGCAATTGAAGAAGCTGTTGCTAATTATGGTAAAAAGATCTGCCTAATCACTCAAAAAGAACCTGACATTGAACGCCCTACTATTGATGGCTTATATAGCATGGGTGTAATAAGTAAAATATTGCAAGTACTTCGCCTGCCTGATGGCACAATCAAAGTTCTATTTGAAGGAATTTCGCGTGTTTCATGGGGAAAAATTTCAGATGACGACCCTTTTGGTGAAGAAACTTATCCTAAGGTATTAATCAAACCTTTACATATTCCTAATGATTTTTCTCTCGAGGGTGAGGCACTTGTTCGCACGGTAAAAGAAAGCATTGATGAGTATGGAAGAGTTAATAAAAAAATCACTCCAGAAGCCTTAGCCGTTTTGTCAGGTGTTCGCGAGCCAGGACGCTTAGCTGATACTCTAATTCCACATTTAAAAACTGAATATTCACTTAAGCAAGAAATCTTAGAAATATTTGATCCGCTTGAAAGGCTTGAACGAGTTTACTCAATTTTATCAAGTGAAATTGAAGTTTCTATGATAGAGAAAAAGATAAAAACACGTGTGAAAACTCAAATGGAGAGTAATCAGCGTGAGTATTATCTTAATGAGCAAGTTAAGGCAATTTATAAAGAAATGGGGCATGAAGATGATCCTAAATCTGAATTAAAAGATCTTGAAATAAAATTAAATGAAAAGAATTTAACTGAAGAAGCAAGAGAAAAAACTAAGCGTGAACTTAAAAAACTTCGCCAAACTCCACCCTCTTCGCCGGAATATAATGTTGTTCGTAACTATATTGATTGGATTATTGATTTACCATGGGCAACTTATAAAGATACAAATTTAGATATAAATCATGCTCGTGATATTTTAGATTCTGACCACTTTGCAATGGATAAACCAAAGGAAAGAATTTTAGAATATTTAGCTGTGCAAAAACTTACTAATTCTTTGCGTGGTCCTATCTTATGCTTTGTTGGACCTCCTGGAGTTGGCAAAACTTCACTTGCAAAGTCTGTTGCTCGTGCAACTGGTCGTGAATTTGTGCGCATTTCACTTGGTGGAGTGCGTGATGAAGCTGAAATACGTGGTCATAGACGTACGTATATTGGAGCAATGCCAGGTAAAATCATTACTGCAATAAAAAAAGCAAAATATAATAATCCATTATTTTGCTTAGATGAAATTGATAAAATGAGTTCTGATTTTCGTGGTGATCCCGCAGCAGCTCTTTTAGAAGTCTTAGATCCAGAGCAAAACTCTACTTTTAATGATCACTATCTTGATTTAGATTACGATTTGTCAAAAGTATTTTTCATTACAACAGCAAACTCTTTACAGTCTATCCCAGGTCCGCTTCGTGATAGAATGGAAATCATTCAATTATCCGGCTATCTGGAAGTTGAAAAAATTAAGATTGCTTTGAATTATTTAATTCCTCGTCAATTAGAAGAGCATGGTATTAAACCCGAAAATATGAATATTTCAGACAATGCCTTAGTTGATGTTATTCACTCATATACTGCTGAATCTGGAGTTCGTAATTTAGAGCGTCAAGTGGCAGCTCTTTGCCGCAAAACTGCTATTAAATTAGTCGAAAAAGACGATACTTCCGCTTGTATTAATATTACAAAGCAGAACTTGCATAATTTCTTGGGCATTAAAAAATATCGTTATGGTGAAAAGGAAGAAGAGTCACAAGTTGGCGTTTGTACTGGTCTTGCTTATACTGAGCGTGGTGGTGCTTTATTAGTAGTTGAAAATGCAATTATGCCTGGTCAAGGAAAAATTGTTATTACTGGTTCATTAGGTGATGTAATGAAAGAATCAGCTCAAGCGGCTTTTTCATATATTCGCTCACGCTCTGAATTGTTTAATTTACATCGTGATTTTCATAAAGAGCTTGATATTCACATTCACGTTCCAGAAGGCGCAACACCAAAAGACGGACCTTCTGCCGGTATTACAATAACAACTGCGATTGCCTCTACCCTACTTGGTGTTCCAATTCGTAATGATGTTGCAATGACCGGTGAGGTTACCCTTCGTGGTCGAGTTCTTCCAATTGGAGGATTGCGTGAAAAATTACTAGCCGCAAAACGTGGTAGCATTAAAACTGTTCTTATTCCTGCTGATAATGAAAAAGATTTAAAAGAGGTTCCAGACGAAATCTTGAAATCTTTGGAAATTATTTTAGTAAAAAATGTAGATGAAGTTTTGCCAATTGCTTTAAATATGTCAAATAACGAATTATTTAAAGGACGCATAAGAAGTACAGATTTTTTAAATTCTTTGCGTGAAGGCAATAAATCAAAAGATCAAAAAGAAAGCAAAGATAATAAAGAGATTAAAGATAAATAAAGCTTTTCTTGATATACAAAAATAAAATCCGTTTAATAAAATTAATATTGAACGGATTTTTTTATTTTGTTGTAGCTGAAAAAGTTATTTTCAATGTTTTTTTCATGCGACATAGCCACGCAAGCACCGCTA
>CAYJPK010000068.1:0-12015 GCA_964372035.1 uncultured Desulfovibrionaceae bacterium
AAAATTAGCCAACGATTTTTACTGTTACTTCTGCAATAGCTAACTCTTCATTTGTCGGAATAACCATTACAGGAATAGCACCAGTACCAATATTACGTGCATCGCCAGAACGAACAGAATTCTTCTCTAAATCAATGCTAATGCCCATATGTGCCATATCAGCACAAATGTGAGCACGTGCAATATCATCATTTTCACCAATACCAGCAGTAAATACGATACCATCTACACGACCTAAAGCAGCATAGTATGAACCAATGTATTTTTTAATGCGGTATGTAAACATTTTAAGAGCTAAGATTGATTTTTCATCACCCTTTTCGCATGCAGCATGAATATCACGCATATCATTTAAATTACAAATACCTTTTAAACCTGATTGCTTATTCATCATAGTATCAACAGCTTTAGCATCCATGTTGCAAACGTCCATGATATAAGGAACTAAAGCAGGATCGATATCACCACAACGAGTTCCCATCATAACGCCTTCAAGCGGAGTTGTTCCCATTGAAGTATCAATACTTTTACCATTTTTAACAGCAGTTACAGAACAACCATTACCAAGGTGACATGTAATAAGATTAACTTCATTAACATCTTTACCTAAGAATTTAGCTGCTTGTTCAGTAACATAACGATGTGAAGTACCATGATAGCCATAACGACGAATACGTTTTTCTTCATATAACGCATAAGGAAGTGGATAAATGAAAGCTTCTTCTGGCATTGTTTGGTGGAACTCGGTATCGAAAACACCAACATTTGGTACACCAGGGAATAATTGCTCAGCAACTTCAATACCAGCTAAGTTAGCAGGATTGTGAAGTGGAGAAAGAGCAAAATTATCACGAATTAATTGTTTGATTTCTTCTGTTACAAGCACTGATTCTTTAATGCTTTCGCCACCCATAACAACACGGTGTCCAATAGCTTTAATTTCAGATTTGTCCTTAATAACACCTTTTGCTGCATCACAAATTGTATCAACAACTAAACGCATACCTTCAACATGAGTTGGAAACGGTTGGTCAAATACGATTTTTTCTTCTTTGTCAGTATCTGGAGCAATTTTGTGCGCCATTTTGCCCATAGTTTCGCCAATACGCTCTACTAAACCTGAACAAAGTACTGATCTATCAGCCATATTAATAAGTTGATACTTAAATGAAGAACTACCTGCATTGATAACTAAAACGTTCATATAAATTTCCTTCTATAAAATAAATAAGGCTTTGACAAAGTGCCAAAGCCAGTTAAATAACTAATTAAACAAGACCTTTTTCAGCTTGTGCTTGAATTGCAGTAATTGCAACTGTGTTAATAATATCAGGCACAGTACAACCACGTGATAAGTCGTTAACAGGTTTGTTAAGACCTTGTAAAACAGGACCAACTGCAACAGCGTCAGCTGCTCTTTGAACAGCTTTATATGTGTTATTACCAGTATTTAAATCAGGGAAAATGAATACAGTTGCTTGACCAGCTACTGGACTGTTAGGCATTTTTGTTTTAGCAACGCCTGGGTCAATCGCAGCATCATACTGAATAGGACCTTCTAATAACAAATCAGGTGCTTTTTCACGAGCAATTTTTGTACCCTCAATAACAATATCAACATCAGCACCCTTGCCAGATGAACCTGTTGAATAAGAAAGCATTGCAATTTTTGGCTCAACACCGAAAATTTTACCTGTTTGAGCTGCACCAATAGCAATTTCAGCAAGTTGTGGAGCTGTTGGGTTAGGATTAACCGCACAGTCACCAAAAACTAAAACCCTATCTTTCATACACATAAAGAATACGCTTGATACAACTGAAACACCTGGCTTTGTTTTAATAAATTCAAATGCAGGGCGAATTGTATGCGCTGTAGTGTTAATAGCACCAGAAACCATACCATCAGCTTCGTCAAGGTGAACCATCATTGTACCAAAATAAGTTGGGTCAAGCATTTTATCTCTTGCAGCTTCAACATTGATACCTTTAGCTTTACGTATTTCAAAATATTTTTCAGCATATCTTTCTAATCTTTCATCAGCATCAGGTTGAATAATTTCAACACCACTGATGCTAAGACCAAGTTCTTTGATTTTAGCTAGGATTTTCTCTTTATTACCAAGCAGTATAATGTGAGCAACATTACGATTACAAAGAACTTCAGTTGCTCTAAGCACGCGTTCTTCCTCACCTTCTGGTAATACAATACGCATTTTATTTGATTTTGCACGCTCAATAAGCATGTATTCAAACATTTTTGGAGTTACTTTAGAAGATTTGCGATCAATTAAACGAGCTGTGATTGCCGCTTCATCAACACAATTTTCAAATAAGCCGATAGCAGTATGAATTTTTCTAAAGTCATTTGCTGCAATATGGCTTGACATTTGGAATAAATTATTAACAGAAGTAATTGTGTCATGTTCTGTTGCAAGAATTGGAATTGGTACACCATCAACTAAGCCTGAAAGCAAATTCTGCATAGCATCTGTAGGCTCAAATCCGCCTGTTAAAAGCACACCAGCAACATCAGGACAGGTTGTTGATAATCTAGACGCAAGTGAAAGGAGCATAATATCAGAACGATCACCAGGAGTAACAACTAAAATACCCTCTTTCATACGCTCTAAGAAATTATCTGCTTGCATCGCAACTACAGCGTAATCAAGGACAATATTATCCATACGATTATGACCATAAATAACTTTTGTATTTAGGTTCGCTTGAATATCTGCAACTGTTGGCTTTGATAAAATATCATTATTAGGCATTACATAAACTAAAGGTGCATTTGATTTATCGCCTTTACAGTCTTGCAAGCTAGTAATAGTTTCTTGAAGTGTTTCTAAGCTATGGTCAGTACGACAAAGCATAATTACAGGAACATCAGCACCTTTTTCACATAATAAATCTACAGTTGATTGAATACCATCACTGATTTCTTGTGGCTCTTTTTCAAAACCATTTGCAACTAACATAATAGGGCAATCAAGATTAACTGCAATATCAGCATTTAAATTAAATTCAAAAGCAGTATCAGCACTCATAAAGTCAGAACCAGCACAAACTACAAAGCCAAATTGACTTTCCAAAGCTTTATACTTTTCAAGTAATTTTTCCATTAATTTATCTTGCTGATTAGAGCTAACTAAATCTCTAGCTTCTTTTAAAGTCACACCATACGCATCTTCATACTTCATATCAAGATTGAAATGCTCTAAGACAAGCTCAATATCAGCATCTTTTTGCCCTTCAGGTAAATCCTGAATAATCGGGCGGAAAAATGCAACTTTTCTTACAGATCTTAAAAGCAACTGCATAACACCAAGCACAACGCTTGAGCGACCGCTATGTTGCTCTGTAATGGCTATGTATAAGTTGTTTGCCATGTTCTAGTACTCCTTAAACTATATTAATAATTTATTTGTTATCGCTATTTTTGCTATTATCACTATCGCTATCAACGCTATTTGCGCTTTGCTCATTTTCATCGCCAGAGTCTAATTTAAAATCATCAGAAACATCAGAATTCTGTGCATTATCAACATATTTTTCTTGTTCTGCATATGCCTTAAATGCTTCTTCTTTTTTCTCGTCCTTAGAATTAGTTAAATCAAGCTCTGGAAGTGGTTTATCAGCCATAATCAAATCAATATCTGAACCACTGATAGTCTCTCTATCAAGTAAGGCGTCACTCATCGCATGTAAATATTTCATGTTTTCTTTCAAAAGTTCATGGCATTTAGCGCGAGCATCATCTATTATGCTACTAATTTCATCATCTACAAGTTTAGCTGTTTCTTCACTAAAATTGCGAGCATGCCCAAACTCACGCCCCATAAAAACTTCTTCTTCTTTTGAGCCAATCGCCATAGGTCCAATATTATCACTCATACCCCATTCACAAACCATTTTGCGTGCCATGCCTGTAGCTCTTTCAATGTCATTGCCTGCTCCAGTTGTGATGGTATCAAATACTAATTCTTCTGCAACACGACCTGCTAAAAGAACTTTTAAGGTATTTAGCAAATACGCTTTAGAATAGCTGTGTCGATCTTCTTCAGGAAGTTGCATAGTAACACCAAGAGCACGACCACGAGGAATAATTGTAACCTTATGCACAGGGTCTGTACCAGGTAAAAGCCTTGCAACTAGAGCATGACCAGCTTCGTGATATGCAGTTGTGCGTTTTTCCTCATCTGATAAGATAAGGCTACGACGCTCTTTACCCATTAAAATTTTATCTTTTGCATACTCAAAATCACACATATTAACAAGGTCTTGATCTTGCTTTGCGGCTTGAAGAGCTGCTTCATTAACTAAATTCTCAAGCGAAGCACCTGAAAAACCAGGAGTTCCACGAGCTAAAACATCTAAGTCAACGTCTGGCGCAAGCGGTGTGCGCTTACTGTGAACACCTAAAATGCTACGTCTACCTTTTAAATCAGGAGTTGGAACAACAACTTGCCTGTCAAAACGACCAGGGCGAAGTAAAGCAGGGTCTAAAACGTCTGGTCTGTTTGTTGCGGCAATTAAAATAACGCCTTCATTCGACTCAAAACCGTCCATTTCAACAAGTAATTGGTTTAAGGTTTGCTCACGCTCATCATGACCGCCACCAAGACCTGCACCACGTTGGCGACCAACAGCATCAATTTCATCAATAAAAATTAAGCATGGAGCATTTTTCTTGCCTTGCATAAATAAATCACGCACACGTGAAGCACCAACACCAACAAACATCTCAACAAAGTCAGAACCTGAAATTGAGAAGAATGGAACACCCGCTTCACCAGCAACAGCACGAGCTAGCAAAGTCTTACCAGTACCAGGCGAGCCAATAAGTAAAACACCCTTAGGAATACGACCACCTAAACGTGTGAATTTTTTTGGATTTGAAAGAAAATCAACTACTTCTGTTAATTCTTCCTTAGCTTCATCAACACCCGCAACATCAGCAAAGGTAACTCTGCCCTGCTCTTGGTTAATCATTCTAGCCTTTGAACGACCAAAACTCATGGCCTTACCTGCGCCACCACCTTGCATTTGACGCATAAAGAAAATCCAAACGCCAATAAGAAGTAACATAGGAAACCAAGATATTAAAAGTGTCATATACCACGGCGAATCATCAGGTGATTCTGCACGCACGACAATATTATCATCAATTAATTTTTGCACCATTGAAGGGTCTTGCGGTGCATAGGTTTGGAAAGTGCGACCATCAGTTGTTTTACCAGTGAGGATATTTCCCTTGATTAAAACATCAGCGATTTCACCATTTTTGGCTTGCTGCACAAACTCACTATAAGCGAGTTTACCATGTGCCCCATTTTGTGGTTGGTTAAAAACATTAAAAACCATAACCATAATTAGAGAGATTATGCCCCATAATATAATATTTCTTGAAAACTGATTCAAACTAGCCTCCGTTAAATGCTATTATATCTTAATAATTTAAGAGTTTTTTAAAACAAAGCGTTATAAACTTAACTCAATATAATACCTTACAAAAAATTTGCAAGGGACAGATAAGAGATATTTGAAAATAACTTCTTTACTATACTACTATCACTCACATTGTGCAACAATTAAATGTCATAAAATTTAAAAATTATCATTTAAAATATATCATATTGACAATCTTTATTACATGAGGCTAAATTATTTATTATTTTTTTCAAATCAGATTTTCAACGCTAAAAATTTTATTGTAGCCACATAAAATAACATAGGAAAATTAATGTATCAGCTTAACTTTATTCTTGCTTGCCTTGCAACATTATTGATTTGCATTAGCCCAACAATAGCATTTACTGGGCTTAATTTTACTAGGTTTTCAACAAAGCAATTTATAAATTCTATTTTGCTTTCTTTAATCATCTTTATAATGCTTATTCCGCTTGCATATTTTATTAACGACTACGCTTATAATATTTTGCTATCATTAACTTTTTATTTTTTATCTGAGCGATTTATTTCTTCATTTTGTAAAACAAGTAAGGCAGAAATATTTTTTATAATTATTTTTAGTGGATTAAGCTTAATTTCATATTATTTTTTTGGATATATTCCACTAATTAGCGTTTTGAGCATATATACTTTTTTTGCTCTTATCGACTTAAGAAAAAACTACAGACTCACAAAGGAAAGCATCTATACTTATCAAAAGAAAAATAAAACAGCTAAAATTCATGAAAGTGAAAAAATCCTAAATTTAAAAAAGAAAAATGATATTTTTATTCTACTGCTTGAAAGCACACACGGAAAACGCGGTCTTAGAACACTTTATAAATTTGATGCTAGCTATTTCTTAGATTATTTAAAGGATAGCGGTTTCACTACCTTTGACAATGTAATGAGCAATACACATGTCACAATGTTTTCAGTTGCTAACCTCATCAAAATGATACCATTTTACGCTGATGAAGAAGATCCAAATACTGCACTCGATATTTTACTTCAAAATGGTTATGAAATTCAACTCTTTGATTCTTCTATTTATCCATTTAGAAGTATTTTACCTTATGCAGAATTTTTTAATTTAAATATTTCAAAACAGTCAAATTTTCTACTAGCCTTTGCAACACCATTTTTCACACAGTCAAGATTTCTAAATAAATTAATTGATAATATAGACCCTTTCGCTGATGATATTATTGCTGAAAACATTTTTACGAGCTTACAAAAACGCTTAAGTCTGAAATATGACAAACCGCAATGCTATATTATAAGAACTGGCGCAAACCATAGTGAAACTGTTAATTACAGTTTTCATGATAAAGAAAGTTGGATAAAAGAATATCAAAACCTGTATATGCAAGCTACTAAAGATGTGATATTAATTCAAAAGCTTATTGAGCAACAAGTTGAAAATCCTATTATTTTTATGTTTGGTGATCACGGCGCATCATCTCTACGCTTCGCACACCTTGGAGCTAGCTCTGATTGCAATGAAAACATTATAAATAATGGGCTTAAACCTTACATGGTCAGTCTTGATTATACTGATATTTTATTTAGCTTTAAATTTCCGAGCGACTATAATGTTGATAGAAGCGGTGCTTCACCTTGTAATATTTTTCGCTATATTTTCAGATACTTGAACGATGAAGATCAAAGCAATCTTTCAAGTCAAGTTTTAAATTTTGCCCCAAATTATAATTTTCATAGCAATTACCTATTAGGGGTTGATGGAACGCCTGATAGACTATGGAAGCTAATTCCACAAGCTGAGCTCGCTATGCTAAAAGCAAAGTATTATAGTGAAAATAGCACTGAAAGTATTGAAAGTTACATTCAAATAATAAGTAATTATAATCAAAAATCTTTGTATGAATTATCAAGCCAAGCAATAGAAAAGGCTTTAAAGAAATTTCCAAATGACATACAAATATTGAGCTTAAAATTCTATGAATATCTTCGCTTTGGCAAGCTCGAGCAGGCAGAAGAATTAGCAAATATTTTAAAAAAACAAGGAAGATATAATGAAATAATAACAATCTATGCCTTAAAACAAGAACATGAAAAAGCCCTAAAAACTCTAGAGGAACATTATAAAAAAATTGAATTTGCCGAAGAGTTAAAGGCAGACGTTTTAGTTTTAGCTAAAAATTATGATTTAGCTTGTGAATGCGCAAAAAAACATTTTGAATTTGTCTTAAAAAATTCTAATAATTATAAAAGCACTATCATTTTAGAAGCTTGCTTACTTTATCTACAGCATATGCATGCTCAAGGAAAGGAATTAGAAGCAAGAAATTTTTTCTTAACTCTTGATTTAGAAAAAAATGAAGCCTTAAAAGATTGTGATTTAATTTGTAGCTTATTTTTAATTAATCATCTATCATCTAAGGATTTTTTACAACAATTATCACAATATACTTTTTTTAGAAATAAGGAATATTTAATCACGAGCTATCTTGGACTACTTGAAAAAGAAGGGAAAATTGAAGAGCTAGTGGAATTTGCACTTAATAATGCAAATGATTTTTCAAAACAAGAAGTGTTTAATCAAATTGGCTTAATTGCATATCGCAATAAAATAACTCACCCTTTCTTTGAAAAACATATTGAACCGGCAATAAAAAATTTATTCGAGCAAAAAATTAACCTTCACAAATCTGGGCTATTTGATGAAAAGTGGTACAAAGATAAATATAAAGATATTATAGGAAAATTTAAGCCGATCGAACATTATTTACACTTTAAAAATTTGCTCATGCTTTTACCAAACGCTGACTTTGATCCTATTTATCAAGCTAGCTTGTTTATTGCTAGATCCTTTAGTTATGAAAAAATTGACCTTAGTTCATATACTTGCTATTCGCCTGTATCTTTGGTTAAACCATCGCTTTATTTTGATGTTAGAAAATATATATTACAAAATCCCAATGTTTTAGAAAGTTCACAAAACATTTTGTTACATAAATACAATAAAAGCTAAGGCATTAAAAAACATAAAAAGCTGATAATGATGTTATACACAACTTATCAGCTTTTTATTAATCTTTTCTATAAAATTAACGTTTTACAAAAAAGAAACACTTACGCAAAGAATCTTTGATTTCAAATAGTTCTAACTCGTCAAAATACTTAGAGAAGTTAGCTTTAAAATCTTCAAAGCTATAATCATCAAAAATATCATCTCGAGCGGCTAGCATGCGTTCAACTTGGCTGTCTTCTCGTGGTACAAATTCAAGCACTAAGTGTGAACCACTTTTAAGGCTACGGTTAAAAAATTCAGCCTGCTCTGAAAAATTCACACCACAAGTAAAATATAAATGATGACTAAGAGCTAAAGCACAAATAAGCTTTGGCTTGTCACGCTCTAGCCATGACATTCTCTCGCAACAAGAAAACCCAATTGCTGGCGATGGATTTGCTAAATCTAAGACTAATGGCAAGATATTTTTTGTGTCATTTTTATTTAAATCTCTAAAATGATTAGCAACAGCAGTATTATCAATATCAGCTGCAATTACATTTTTAAATTTCTTAGCTAAAATAGCACTGTATTTTCCAGTATTTGCACCTAAATCAAGAGCTAAGTCGCCAGAATATCGATTTGCAGCAAGCTCTATTAATTCTTCCTTATGCTGTCTCGCTAAGTCACTATAATTAGTATCATTATAATAGTCAGCCCATTCACCAACGCCTTTTGGGTCTGGTAAATTTTCAACGGTACGCTTTAAAGAATCAATCAGTTCAATTAATTGCTTAGTACTTAGTTTTGCTTTTTTAGTATGCTCTGCCGCCTTTCTGCCATCTTCAAATTTTTTCTCTGCCATAGAATGAAAGTGCAAATGCATCTGCAATCCACCGTAAAAATTAGCTTTAAATGGCAAAAGTGACCACGCAAGCTCAAGTGGTATCCCATCAATCCAAAGCGCTGATAGGCGTGATAAACGATAATCAAAGCTTTGAAGTGCAAGTGGAGCTAAAAAATGCATACAAAACTGACGATAAGCTTGCCACGGCTCATCTTCATTTCTTGTTTCAAAAGATAATAAATCAATAAAAATTGGCTTATTCCCAATAAATTGAACATTATAAGCAGTCGCATCTTTTAGGCTCATGCCACATTCAAGAGCTTTTTTTTGCAATTCAAGGGTAAAAATAGCTGCTGCTCTAAGCTGAGGAAAAGACCATTCATAAGGATATGAAATAAAAGGTATTTTCTCAACCTCAAGAACTTTCCAAGCACCATCAATTACGTGTGCTGAAACTTCCTTAAAGTTAGGAATATCCTTATTTGCAATAAGTTTTTCAAATAAGCCTGATGAGCTTGCCTGCTCAAAATCTTTTTGATAACAAGCATTTACACTACGAATAATTTTTTGTCCGTCAGAATAGACCTTACCACAGGGGTCACGAAAAGAACTTGTAAGTTTTGACAGCATACTTTTCACCTATTTATTATGACTTTTTCAAACCTAAAGCTGATTTTACTTTATCAACCATACGCCCGATAAAGGCAAAAAAGGAAAGAATACTTTGCACAAGCGTGCTACCAGAACCAGGGTCAAGATAACCAGCATGTGACTTTTTAGACATTACAAGTGATGCAAGTATAAATACAGCTAAACATAATAGGATTTTTAGTATAAACATTTAAAACTCCATTAAGTATTTTGTGTTAGGGCTCAAGGATTTAAAGCAGCTTGTATCAAAAGCCCTGTGTAGATAACATAGATAGAAATTAAAATAAACCCTTCTAACCTATTAATTTGCGCCTCTGCTCTAAATTTTAAACCAAAGAAATAAAGAGCAAGTGTTAAGCCAACCATAAACGACATATCACGAGTTATAACTTCAGATGGCAAATCAAAAGCCTTAATTCCTCCAGCAATACCAACAACAGCTAAAGTGTTGAAAAAGTTAGAGCCTATCACGTTACCGAGCGCAATATCATGTTCACCCTTTTTTGCTGCCATAACAGAAGAAGCAAGCTCTGGAAGTGAAGTTCCAATTGCAACAACAGTTAAACCCACAATCATATCATTAATTCCAAATATTTCAGCTAGTTCAACTGCGCCGTAAACAAGAATTCTTGAGCTAGCCACTAATAAAACTAAGCCCACTAGAAGCCATACAATCGCACTTTTTAAAGAAACTTCTTCCTTATCTTTATCTTCTATGACATTGTTTTTTTTGTCTTTTACTGCAGCTCTAATTGTCCATGTCATAACACAGAAAAATACGAAAAGCAAAATTATTGCATCAAAAGTTGAAAGATGTAAATCATAAATTAAGTAAATAGTTAGGGCGGTTACCGCAATTAATATTGGCAATTCACGAGTCATAATTCTTTTTTGCACCAAAACTGGACTAATTAACGAAGTTGTACCTAAAATAAGTGCAATGTTCGCAATATTTGAACCATAAGCATTGCCAAGTGCAATTCCAGGGTTTCCATCAAGTGCCGCAAGTGCTGATACCATCATTTCTGGTGCTGATGTACCAAAGCCAACAATAACCATACCAATAATTAATGGTGAAATAGAAAAATATTTAGCTGTGGCACTCGCCCCATCAACAAATTTATCTGCACTCCATACTAAAATCACAATACCAACAACAATTGCAACACTTGCAAGTAACATATATAACCTCTTGTTATCTAAAACTAATTAATAAAAAAAAATATATTTAAAATTAAATTTTTCTTACAAACACAAAATATTTTGTCACTATATATCTAAAGAACACTACTTGCAAGGATTTATATTTTGTTCAATTTTTTCTGTTTGTGCTCCATAGAAATTTATGTTAAAAAAATTTAATTTTAGAGCTTTCAAGCATAGTGAGGTTAAATTTTTTCATATGAATAAACTATTTGAAGCAAATTATAATATTTTTCTTGCCTCTACTTCTCCACGAAGATTACAATTTTTTCAAGAATTAGGCTTTGATTTTGAACCGATAAAGCCTTCAAATGAAGAAGATAGCCCATACTGCGACGAATTACCCTCAAATTATGCCATGCGAGTTGCAAAAACAAAGGCTCTTTATGCTGATACCTATCTTAGGAATTTTGGACAGCAAAATCAAGCTTATGTCATTATAGCGGCAGATACTGTTGTTAGCATTGATGGAATAATCTTAGGAAAACCAAAGGATAACCTTGATGCACTGCGCATGTTAAAAATGCTTAATGGAAAAACACATATTGTTACTACTAGCGTGCATATCATTGAAAATATTGAACAAAATAAACACACATCTTTTGCAAATGAAACTAAAGTGACTTTTGCAAATTTTTCAGATAAAGTCCTTAAAAACTACGCAAATTGCGGCGAACCTCTAGATAAAGCAGGTTCTTACGCTATTCAGGGACAGGGAGCTTTTTTAGTTAGCTCTATTGATGGTTGCTGGGCAAATGTTGTTGGACTACCAGTCAATACCCTTGTTGAAATTCTATTAAGACGTAATATTATTAGAACAATCTAAAGCGGTGATAATATTAGAATTTTATAAAAAAATTTTTGCTAAAAATAAAAAACCTTTTTTTTG
>CAYJPK010000069.1:0-11470 GCA_964372035.1 uncultured Desulfovibrionaceae bacterium
TTTTGTATGGACTTGGTGCAAACTTATTAAACCGCAAATGTTTACATTTTAGTCAATTTGCTCTAGCTTTTCAGATTTTTTCTTTGAACGAGGCAAAATTTATTTTTCTGCGTAAGCGTACTCAAGTACGTGCGTAAAGAAAAATAAATTTTAACAAAGTACAAAGGAAAAAGATAAAGCGAGTAAATTGACTAAAAAAACAAAGAAAAGCAAAAATAAAAAATAAAAAAGAACAAAACAAAAAGGATAAAAAATAAAAAAAAGAGGCTCAAAAAGAGCCCCTAAATAAAACTAATCCAAAAAATAAACTAAACACCAGAATATGATGAAAAACCACCATCAATAGGAATAACTACACCAGTAACAAAACCAGCAGCCTCTTGACTAAGCAAGAATAAAGTTGCACCTATTAACTCATGAGCTTCACCAAATCTACCCATAGGAGTAGCAGCTAAAATTTTATCTGTACGTGGTGTTGGGGTACCATCTTCATTAAACAAAAGCTTAGCATTTTGCTGAGTTGAGAAAAAGCCCGGAGCGATTGCATTAACCCTGATACCTGCTTGCGCAAAATGCACTGCAAGCCACTGAGTGAAGTTACTAACAGCAGCTTTAGCACCAGAGTAAGCTGGGATTTTGGTAAGTGGAGTATATGCATTCATTGAAGATACATTTAAGATAGAACAACCTTTTCTGTTTAACATATCTTTTGCAAATACTTGAGATGGAATTAAGGTTCCCAAAAAGTTTAAATTAAATACAAATTCAACACCTGATGGATCTAAGCTAAAGAAACTTACAATGTCACTTAAATCTTCATCACCCGGAAAATAATATTCTTTTGTTGTGGTAGCTTTTGGGCTGTTACCGCCAGCACCGTTAACTAAAATATCACAAGGTCCTAGTTCAGCAAGAATTGTCTCATGTGCAGCTTCCAAGCTTTTACGCTCAAGCACGTTACAGGCATAAGCTTTAGCTACTCCACCCTCTTTTGCAATTTCTTTTGCAACTGCATCAGCATTTTCAAAATTTAAGTCGAGTAATGCAATCTTAGCACCACATTTAGCAACAGCACGAGCAAGTTCAGAACAAAGAACTCCACCAGCACCAGTTACAACAACAACTTTATTTTTTAAATCAATATCAAAAGGTAATTTCATTTTAGACCTCTGTAATTTTTAGTTGCATTTGCAAGCGCATTTATCAAGAGCTTCCCAAATGCCTAGTAAGTAAGATGCACCAAGCGCTCTATCATATAAACCATAACCAGGCTTGCCAGTTTCACCCCAAATCATGCGACCATGGTCTGGACGAACATAACCCTCAAAGCCATTTTTATGCAAAGCTTGCATAATTGCAAACATATCTTGTGAACCGCAAGGGCTGTAGTGTGCGCTTTCTTCAAAGCTACCATCAGGGAGCAATTTAACATTACGCACATGCATAAAATGAATACGTTTTTGCGCTGCGTATTTATCAATCATTCTAGGTAAATCATTAAATGCAGCTGAACCAAGTGAACCAGTACAGAAAGTTAATCCGTTATGCTCATCGTCAACGATTTTTAAGAATCTATCAAGGTTAGCTTCATTAGTAATAATACGTGGTAATCCAAAAATATCATATGGAGGATCATCAGGGTGAATAGCCATTTTCACGCCACATTCTTTAGCAATTGGAATGATTTTTTTGAGGAAATATTCTAAATTCTCCCATAAACCTTCAGCACCAATTTTTGCATAGCCTTCAAATAAGCGTTTTAAATCATCTTTATCATAGCTTGCGTCCCAACCTGGTAATGATAATTCACCAGAAAGTGGATCCATCTTATCAGCTTGCTCTTTATAGAAAACTAAAGCATTTGATCCGTCAGGAAGTTCACGAGCTAAATCAGTACGTGTCCAGTCAAAAACAGGCATGAAATTATAACAAATAACCTTAACACCAGCTTTTGATAAGCGACGGATATTTTCAGCATAGTTTTCAATATACTTATCTCTATTTGGCAAGCCGAGCTTAATATCTTCTGGTACTGGCACGCTTTCAATAACATCAAAACTCATACCGTTAGCTTCAATTTGTTGTTTCAAAGCATTAATACTCTCAACGCTCCAAATTTCACCTGGTTTAACATCATAAACAGCAGTAACAATACTTTGCATAGCAGGAATTTGACGAATTTTTTCTAAAGTAACAGGATCATCTGCACCATACCATCTAAAAGAAAGCTTCATGGATACCTCCAAAATTATATAATTAGTTTAAGCTAAGTTCATTATCTTAGCTTTTGACTTATAATCTGTTTTATAAGATTTTTCAAGTTTTAATTTTACCCTAGCTCCAATATCATCATCTAAACCAGGCACTAGTGCAAGACCATTTTCAGTACATACATAACAACACAAACCAAGGCTAGGCACTGCAAAAGCGTCAGAAACAATTCTGCCAAAACAAGTACCCGTTTCTGCCTTATTAACTTTAGCATTTCTTGACATAAAAATATGTGATAAACTCAAAGTATGTTTTTGTAATTTTGCACTACGTGATAATTCATATAACCACCAAGGTGATTCAGAACTACTAAAAACAGCGTGGCACCAACCACTACGCTCTTGCCCTGCAACCCTTTGCAACGGACAGTCTTGCATATGTGTGCAAGGTGAACCAGCAACATAGCCAAAATCTGATAAGCTAGCACGAAGTTGAGCTGTCAAAGTTCCGCCAAGGCGATTGCCAGGCTCAACAAAGAAAATATTATCGGATAAATAGGATAAACTTTCAGCAAGATTATCAACCTTATCTGAAAGGTGTAAATCTTCTTGAGAACGAACTTTTGCTTCACAAAGTTCATTCATAACGTTTGCACCAACAACTAAGTAAGCCTTTTCACGTATTTTAGGCAATATTCTATGAATTTGCCCACGCATTAAGCTTATGTCCCAATTAGTTGATTTTGCAATTAATCTAAAAATACTGCGCCCATACTCCATAATTTGACCTGAATTATCAACACAAATGATACGCAGTTTTAAATTACGCCATTTTGGCTTTGCCATATAAAGGGCAATGATAAATGAAAGTGGACCACTACCAATATCAATAATTAAGTCATTATCTTTTGGGTCTTCAATCTCAATATTTGGAATTAATTTACTTAAACGAACTAAATTCCAACTTAAAAAATAACGAATATAAGCTGAAATTGAACGTGCAGTGCTAAAATAAGGACGAGCCAAAAGACCACGCTCTGAAGTTAAAACTGCCGATAAATCACGTATTGCATATGGCAAATCTCTACGATGCGCTGCGCTAAGCGGCAATACTTCATCATAGATTTTAGGTAGTTCTGCAAATATTTTATCAAGCTCAAAAGGAATATTCGCAAACAAAGCTTGTGATTTTTTATTCGACTTACTACGCTTCACAAGCTTTAGCGCTTGCGGCTTATTATTACGCTTAGGGCGAGCCGAAGCCCCCCCAAGCGATTTTTTAATCATTTTATTAATACTAGACACATTATGCTCTTGCTTTTAAAGCGGCAACTGCTGGTAATTCTTTACCTTCTAATACTTCTAAGAAAGCACCACCAGCCGTTGAGATGTAGTCAATTTGACTTGCTACATTATATTTTTCTACAGCAGCAATAGAATCGCCACCGCCAATAACACTAAAGGCACTCGCTTTTGCAACAGCTAAAGCAACAGCCTTCGTTCCCTCACCAAAGGCATCAATTTCAAAAGCACCAACAGGTCCATTCCAAATAATTGTACCAGATTTTTCAATAATTTCAGCAAATAATTCTGCTGTTTTAGGACCAACATCTAAAATCATTTCATCGTCAGCAACTTCATTAACCAAACAAATACGACTAGCAGCATTTTCACTAAATTCTTTAGCAACAACCACATCAACAGGAAGTGGAATTTCAGAACCTTTAGCCTTTGCACTTGCCATAATATTTTTAGAAGCTTCTACTAAGTCAGCTTCCATCAAAGACTTACCAACATTATAACCAGCTGCAGCTAAGAAAGTGTTTGCAATACCGCCACCAACTATCATCTTGTCTACTTTTGTAGATAAATTTTCCAAAACTGTTAGTTTTGTTGATACTTTAGAACCACCAATAATAGCTAAAAGAGGGCTAGCTGGTTTTTCTAAAATTTTAGTAATGGCGTTTAATTCTTGCTCCATTAATGGTCCAACACAAGCAACTTTTGCTTGATGTATTGCTCCTTCTGTTGAAGCATTGGCTCTATGAGCAGTTGCAAATGCGTCCATTACATAAATATCACCTAAATCAGCTAATTTTTTAGCTAATTCTGGATCATTTTTTTTCTCACCTTTCTGGAAACGAATGTTTTCACAAAGTACAACTTCACCTTGTGCAATCTCAACTCCATTAACATAATCTTTTTCAAGACGCACTTTTTGACCAAGTAATTCAGATAATTTAACAGCAACAGGTGCAAGAGTGAAAGCTTCATCATACTCACCCTCAGTTGGACGACCTAAATGAGATAAAACAATAGCGCTTCCTCCATTATCAATCACATGTTTAATAGCTGGAAGTGAAGCTGTGATTCTCTTATCACTTGTAATAACACCATTTTTAACTGGTACGTTCAAGTCTTCACGTAAAACAACACGTTTACCATTAAAATCAATATCTTTCATTACTTTAACATTCATGTCAAACTCCTATATTTTATAAGTATTTGTTTTAATTTATATTTTTATTTACACAATTATCAAGCGCTCTTGCCTGTGATAGCCAAGAACAATCACCAATTGCACAAAGTTCATGAAAATCATTGCACATTGCATCAAAATCATTTTGCATGTGATATGCAGTTCCCCGAGAAGATAAAATTAAGTTTTTATCAAATTTTTTTTCTAGTGCTTGGCTAAAATCGTGAACAGCAAGTGCAGGTAAATGCGATTGCAAATGAATTAAACCACGCACATAATAAAACATTCCAAAATCAATATCTAAACTCAAAGATTTGTTAATATATTTTAAAGCTTCATTAGGAAAATTATCAGCAAGCAAAATTTGCGCAACATTCATATTTGCTTCTGCATGGTCTTTATCAATTTTTAAAATTTTTTCAACTTCTTCTCGCAAATTTTTTGTTTTTGACCAACTTTGCGGTGGAAATCTTCTTAAAAATTCAAGATAGCTAAAATTCGCTTTTATTTCACTAGCAATTTTTGTGATATCTTGTGAGTTTTCTTCTTTAAGCTCTTGCAAATTAATATCATTTGTTAATTCAAGCAAATCTTCATATATGTTTGTTATTAACTGCAGGACTTGATTATGTTCTTCATTTTGAGCTAAGTCAATCAATTCTTTTTCATCAAAATTATATACTATAATTAATGAGGCTTTTATTTTATTTTTTTCATGAACAACAAGAACTTCTGGCTTAAACATAAATTCACATAACGCCATAAGATATAGGCTGTTATCACGCCAATCATAAGCAGCTCGATGGCTAATTATAAAATCAGACAAAGCTTTAAAAGCATCAATTTTTATTTTATTTTCAAGAACCATTTTGACATCATCAGAGTTTATAAAATCTTTAATTTCTAGTTCTTGGCGAGCAATCAGACGAATCTTATTATCATCATGGTAAAAATCAATTGATGCAAAAGTTGGTTTAAAAAACAAAAAACAACAAGCCACGCATAAAAGCATTATGCGAACTTGCTGCTTGTATTTTATAATTAGTCTAAACATGAATTATTTCATAGACTCCAAAATTTTATGTGCCGCTGGGCTAGTTATGTCACTTAGGGTATTATATAAAATATTTTCAATATTAGAGCTTGAGACAATAAATTCACCATTTTGCGATGCACTTAAGTGCTCTGTAAATAATGGTCTTAAATTATTAAACAATTCAAGATCAAGCTTAATATTTGTAGTTAAACTTGTTATTGCTGTTTGATTAATCCAAAGTTCAGTGATTTTTCCATTTACAACAAAGCCAGATTTTTCTTTAGCATCTTCAAGGCTATCAACATAAGAAACTGAAATACCAAGTTTATTAAGTTCATTGCCAAGTGATTTAGTCACCCAATCTGAAATATTACTTGAAGCCAAAAAAGCTGAATTATCAGTTTTTATACCAAGATTCGGATTTTTGCGCACATCTTGAAAATAAACTAGCACAACATGTTTATCACTATGTGCACTAGAGTTAGCATTTTCAGGATATAATAAGCGAATATCATTAGAAGCACAAGCAAAAATAAAAAGACATGAAGCAAATAAAAGCAAATATTTTATTTTATTCATATAAACTCCAAAGGCTAAATTGATAAGAATCAACTTAGCCTTGATACTCTAAAAATATATTAATCTTGCAACATTTTTACTGCGCAGAACTTACCACACATTGCGCAAGCTTCTTCGTCTTTGTGAGGTTCACGACGCTCTTCAACAGCAACTGGATCTAATGCAGCATTACGCATATCTTCCCAGTTAAGCTCTAAACGAGCCTTTGACATTAAAGCCTCTCTTGCTACTGCATGAGCTCTATTTAAAGCAACTTCACCAACTTGAGCTGCGATACGTGAAGCAATAACTCCATCTTTAACATCAGATGCATCAGGTAAGGTTAAGTGTTCTGCAGGTGTTAAATAACATAAAAAGTCAACGCCAGCACGCACGCCAAGTGCGCCGCCAATTGCACCAGAAATATGGTCATAACCAGGAGAAACATCAGTTGTTAAAGGTCCAAGAACATAGAGTGGAGCACCATTTGTTAATTTTTTGATAGTAATAATTTGAGCTTCAACTTCATTTAAACGCACATGTCCTGGTCCTTCAATCATGCATTGTACACCACGAGAAAGAGCATGTTTTGCTAATTGCCCTAAGGCAATAACTTCTTCAAATTGAGCAGCATCACCAGCATCAGCACCAGCGCCAGGGCGTAATCCATCGCCAAGAGAAAGCACAACGTTATGCTTTACTGCAATATCAACAATACGATCAAAATCTGTAAGGAGTGGATTTTCTTTATCGTTTTTAAGCATCCAACGAGCAAGCATAGAGCCACCACGAGAAACAATACCCATTTGGCGTGAACCATCAGTCGCATATTTTGCACCTTGGCGAGTTAAACCACAATGCACTGTCATGTAGTCAACGCCCTGCTCAGCTTGTTTTGCAATTTCTTGAAATATTTCATCTGGATTAATTGTGCAAGGGTCAATATCTTCATCAAGATATTTTTGCCCAACAGCATACATAGGAACAGTTCCAAGAGGCAGTACGCAACGATTTAACATTTCACGACGAATTTCGTCCAAATCACCTGCAATTGATAAATCCATAACAGTATCAGTACCAGCATCAATTGCAACTTGAAGCTTTTTAAGCTCTGTTTGCACACAATTACAAAGTGGTGATGTTCCAATGTTTGCATTGACTTTAATTCTACTTGGTTGACCAATAACTATTGGTTTAACGTTTTTATGGCTAGGATTGGCTAAAAACACCATGCGTCCAGCTTCCATTTCTGCTAATATAAAGTCCTTGCTTAAATTTTCATATTTGCATACTTCATCTATATGTTTTGTAAAAATAGCTTCCAAGGCTTTGTTTTTTGATAAAATGCTCATTAATAATCTCCGATTAATTAGGAATTTGCTTTTTTGTTATAAACGTTAAGGTTAGATTCTGTCAATGTATAAAAAAAAGATTAATTGCCATAAGTTATAACAATTAATCTTAGATTTTTAGCGAAATTTCTTATAACTAATGTTATATTTAGCAAGCCTTAGCGACATTATCCGCTCTGTAATTCCGAGAGATTTGGCGGCTAAGCCAATATGCCCATCATGCTGCTCGAGAGCTTCAATAATGCATGAACGCTCAAGCTCATCAATTCGCTCTGGTAAGCTTGCTGTATTTAAGCCCATATGGTGATGTTCATTTCTAGCAATACAACTTGGGCAAGAAGAACTGTGAAGTTGCGGTGGTAAATGTTGCGGCAATAGGTATTCTCCCTTACCAATTAGTAATAAACCACGCTCCATTAAGTTTTCTAGTTCACGAATATTACCAGGCCAATTATAGCGATGCAACATATCCATTGTGCTAAAAGCAATTTTAGGTGTTTGACGCTTATTTTCAACTGAATACTTCTTTAAAAAGTGATTTGCTAAGAGTAAAATATCACTTTGCCTTTCACGAAGTGGTGGCAAAAACAATGAAAAAACATTTAAACGATAATATAAATCTCGTCTAAAAGTTCCAGCATTTACCATTTCTTCTAAATCACGATTAGTTGCCGCAATAATCCGTACATCAACGCTTAAACTCTTCACTCCGCCAACACGCTCAAAGCTATGTTCTTGCAAAACACGAAGAAGTCTTGCTTGAGTTAAAAGTGAAAGTTCACCAACTTCATCAAGAAATAATGTACCAGTATCGGCTAATTCAAAGCGTCCTTTACGAGTGCTTACAGCACCAGTAAATGCACCTTTTTCATGACCAAAAAGCTCACTTTCAATTAAATTCTCTGGCAATGCCGCACAGTTTAAAGCTACAAAAGGCTTTTCAGCTCTACTACTTGAACTATGCAGTGAATGTGCAACTAGCTCTTTACCAGTTCCACTTTCACCTCTTAAAAGAACAGTTGTATTTGTACTTGCAACCTGCTCAATACGGCGATACACAAGCTGCATTGATTCAGAAGTTCCAACTAATCCTTCATAGTAGAATTTTTTCACCTTACGAGCAATTGTCTCTTCTTCACCAAATAATTTTTCTTGGCGCAAGTTAATTAAAGGAGCTAACATTGCCGCAATAATACCTAACAAATCAACAAGATGCATTCCATCGTTAACTTTTACCTTAACAAAGTCAATGCTAAGTGCGCCAATAATTCGACCATCTACTCTTAGTGGAATACAAACATATGAAATGGCTTCATTAGCAAGATTACGAGATTTTGTACGATTTAAAAAAAGTGGTTCTTTAGCAATATCTGCAACAAACATAGCTTGACCAGTCTTAACAACTTGACCAATAACACCTTCACCAAAAGCATAGTGCCCACGATCTTTTTCTTCATCAGTAAGACCAAAGCCTGCTTCAATGTGCAAATCACCTTGATTTGAAGAGAAAAGCGCTATCATACCGCGCTTTGCATTTACCAAATTACAAACTGTATTTAATACAGTTTCAATATCTATATCAGCGTACGATGCGTTTGAAAGTAGCTGGCTTAATTCATAAAGGCTGTGCAACTCTGCACTTTGTTTTTTCAAATTTAATTTAGACATTAAGATTACCTATTAAAAATCTATTTCCAATACAATACACTTAGAAGAGGTCATTTGTCAAAGACATATTGCAAATAAAAATTAATATTAGCTTTTTACTATACTCATATTAAAAAGTGCATCAAATAAATGCAATAACGCTATAAAAATTTAGAAAAAACTGCTAGTTAACAATACTAAAGAAGTACATTTTATTAAAAGTATATGGATTGAAATGCTTCTGTTGATGCCTTAAAAATGGAATTTGATAAATCTCTTTTTATAAGTGCACTTAAGCAAATCAATGTGAAACTAACTATAAAAACAGCTTTTAAAATTCATATAAAATATACCCGAAATCATTAATTAACTATGTACTTTTTATCAGCTTATTGATATAAATTGTTTTAAATTATTTATTTTGAAATTTAGTATTAAAAAAATAACAAGATAACGAGGAAAAAATAATGAGCAATCAGTTTGATGGATATGTTTTTGATATTCTTTATGACGATAACTTTTATAGCGATTTGACCCCAACTCATATAGAAACAGTATTACGCCTAAATGGCTTAAGCTTGCCACGCTACGAAGATGGTGAGCCTTTTCGCTATCTGGAGCTTGGGTATGGGCAAGGTATGAGTCTAAACCTTAATGCTGCTGCCTGCAAGGGAGAGTTTTGGGGAACGGATTTTAATCCTAATCATTGCCTTGCAGCTCGTAGTTTAAGCATGCAAACTGGTGCTAAAACAAAAATTTTAAATGATAGCTTTGAAGAGCTTTATGAAAAATCTAAAAGTAATGCATTGCCGCAATTTGATATGATTGCCTTACATGGTGTGTGGTCATGGATTACAGAAGACAGTCGTAAATATATTTTACAAATAATCTCACGCAACTTAAAGGTTGGCGGAGCTGTGTATGTAAGTTATAATTGTATGCCGGGCTGGGCTGATTTTACGCCTTTGCGCGAGCTATTGACTTATCATGCTAAAACACAAAGTGCTACAAAAAATTCAATTTCAAAGGTGCAAGAAGCTTATAAATTTGTTGCAGAACTAGAAAAAAATGGTGCTCAATATTTTGTAAGAAACTCCTCGGCTACTGCAAAATTTAAGGGTGTTGGTGATAAAAGCATATCATATGTTGCACATGAGTATTTTAATGAAGATTGGTATGTTCCATATTTTAAAGATGTTGCGGCAGACTTTGAAAATGCAAAATGCACCTTTGCTAGCTCTTCACGTATACTTAACCAATTACCAATAGCAATGACAGCTGAAATACAAGCTATGCTAAATGGAATTTCCGACCTAAAGCTACGTGAAACTGTCCGAGATTTTGCCTTAAATACTCAATTTAGAGCAGATATTTTTGTTAAAGGTGTGCCAACCCAAGCACCATCTGAGTTTGAAAATTTAAAGCTTGCACTATGTGTGAACAAAGAAGCCATATCCTACAGTATCAATGTTGCAATCGGAACGCTAAATCTAAAAGAAGAAGCTTATAAGCCGTTTGTAGAATACTTAGCAAGTGATGACTATCAGCCAAAAAGCATCAAGCAAATAAAAGAAGCTTTACCAAATATTAGCATGTCTACTCTACATGAAGCTATCTGTGTTTTATTTGGGGCAAAGTACTTGAACCTTGCCAAAGAAGTACAAGAAGAGCAACGCATAAGTGCTAAAAAATTCAATGGACAAATGTGCCAAAGAGCAATTAAGGGGCTTTCCCCTCATGCGCTTGCATCTCCAGTGCTTGGAGCTGGTGTTGCCGTAAACAATTTAGAAATGATGTTCTTGGTTGCATTGCATAAAGGAAAAACTCAAACTCAAGAACTAGCTAGCTTTACATATGATATTATGAAAACTCATGGGCAAGAGCTTAAAAAAGATGAAGTAAGTTTAAACGAAATAGAAGCTATGAAAGAACTTCAAGAGCTTGCAACACAATTTCTACAAAATAGACTTCCACTATTACAAAGACTTTGCGTAGAAATAGAAATCAATTAGTAAAAAATCTAATAATAAAGCGTTAGATAGTTGCTAATAAAAAAGACCTTAACACAGCTACAAGGGTTTAATAGCGAAAAATACCAAATAAAAATGCAAGGACTAAGTAAACGTTGTTTATTTGCCTTGCATTTTTTATAATTTTAAAATATATCTATGACTTATCAGCTATTTAG
>CAYJPK010000070.1:0-11399 GCA_964372035.1 uncultured Desulfovibrionaceae bacterium
AAAAAAAGGACTGTTACCCAAAAAGGATAACAGTCCATAATCAAACTAAACTAACTATATAAATAGTTATACTAAGTTCTTACAAATTACTTCATAAGACGTAAGTAAGATTCAGTTCTAGCTTTGATGTTTTTCTCTGCTTCAGCAAACACTGCATCAGCACGCTCAGGGAACTTACGGTAAAGAGCTGAGTAACGTACTTCAGATAATAAGTAATCTTTTACGCTAGCTGTTGGCTCTTTAGAATCCATTTGGAATGGATTTTTGCCTTGTTCTTTTAAACGTGGGTCAAAGCGATACATATGCCAGTAACCACAATCAACAGCACGTTTAGTTTGCTCTTGGCTGTATCTCATGCCACCTTTAATACCGTGGTTGATACATGGAGCGTAAGCGATGATGATAGAAGTACCTTCATAAGCTTCTGCTTCTTGGATAGCTTTTAATGTTTGGTTTTTATCAGCACCCATAGCGATTTGAGCAACATAGATATTACCATAGCTCATTGCCATCATACCAAGGTCTTTCTTAGGTGATGGTTTACCACCAGCAGCAAACTGAGCAATAGCACCAGTTGGTGTTGCTTTAGAAGCTTGGCCACCTGTGTTTGAGTAAACTTCGGTATCGAATACAAATACGTTAACATCTTCGCCAAATGCAAGAACGTGATCAAGACCACCAAAGCCGATGTCATATGCCCAACCGTCACCACCGAAGATCCACATAGAACGCTTCATGAAGAAATCTTTTAATTTCAAGATTTCGCCATAAATAGGGTCAGTAGTTCTTGCAGCTTCAACAGCAGCAATAGTGCGGTCAGCACGTGCACGTGCATCATCACCATTACTGTAGTTTTCAACCCAATCTTCTAAAGTAGCTTTAAGATCGCCTGTAGCTTTTTCTAAAGCTTTAACTACTAACATACGAAGTCTTTGACGCTCTTGGTTCATACCTAAGTATAAACCGAAACCGTATTCAGCACAGTCTTCAAACAATGAATATGTCCAAGCTGGACCGTGACCTTCTTTGTTAGTTGTCCAAGCAACAGATGGAGCACCAGCAGACCAAACAGCGGTACAACCAGCAGGGTTAGAAATAACCATGCGGTCACCATAAAGTTGGCTGATAAGTTTAGCATATGGAGTTTCACCACAACCAGCACAAGCACCAGAGAACTCGTTGTAAGGTTGTAAGAACTGGCTGTTCTTAACGTTGATTTTATCCATTGGCTTATATGTAACATTATCAAATACATAGTTCCAAACTTCTTCACACTCAGGACGTTGGTCAGCAAGTGGAGTCATAGCTAAAGCTTTTGTTTTTGCAGGACATGTTTGTTCACAAAGTTTACAATCCATACAATCCATAGCAGAAATAGCTAAGTGGTAGTGCATACCTTTAAAGCCAGTAGCAGCTTTAGTTTCTAAGCTTTTTGGTGCACCAGCAAGTTCTTCGTCAGTTAATAACATAGGACGAATTACAGAGTGAGGGCAAACAAAAGCACATTGGTTACATTGAATACAGTTTTCAGGTAACCATTTTGGAGTTGTTACAGCAACACCACGTTTTTCGTATTTAGAAATACCAGGATACCAACGACCATCTTCTAAGCCCTTGAATGCGCTAACTGGTAATAAATCACCCTTCATAAGTGACATAGGCATAACAACTTCTTCGATGAATTTAGGAAGAGCAGCAGCATGAGCGCCTTTAGGAGCATCAACAGCATCTTTCCATGAAGCAGGAACTTCAATAGCAACAACATCGCTAACACCACGATCAATCGCAGCCCAGTTCATTTCAATAACTTTTTGACCTTGTTTTACATATGCTTTTTCAGCACCTTTTTTAAGTTGTGCAGCAGCATCTGCAACAGGAACAATTTTAGTTACTTCAAAGAATGCAGCTTGCATAATCATGTTGATTCTGCCAGGCATACCGATTGAGTTAGCTGTTTCAGTTGCGTTAATTGTATAGAATTTAATATCGTTATTAGCAAGATATCTTTTAATATCAGCAGGTAAGTTAGCTTCTAATTCTTCTTTAGTCCAGAGGCAGTTAAGTAAGAAAGTTCCGCCTTTTTTAAGACCTTCTAAGATGTCATAACGACCAACATAAGCAGGGTTGTGACAGCCAACAAAGTCAGCATGGTCAACTAAGTATGATGATTTAATTGGCTTATTACCAAAACGTAAGTGAGAAACAGTTACGCCACCTGACTTTTTAGAGTCATATGCGAAGTACGCTTGCGCATACATATCTGTAGTATCACCAATGATTTTAATAGCAGTTTTGTTAGCACCAACAGTACCGTCAGAACCAAAGCCCCAGAATTTACATGCAGTAGTTCCTTCAGGTGCTGTATTAACATATTCTGTGTAAGCAGGAAGTGAAGTAAAGCTAATGTCGTCAACAATACCAACTGAGAAGTCATTTTTAGGCTTATCTTGGTTTAAGTTTTCGATTACTTGCATTACCATTCTTGGTGTGAAGTCTTTTGAACCAAGACCATAACGACCACCAACGATTTGTGGACGGCTAGCTTCGTTCATATAAGCCATGCAAACGTCAGCATATAAAGGCTCACCAGTTCCGCCGTGCTCTTTTGTACGGTCTAAAACTGCGATTTTCTTAACAGTTGTAGGAATAGCTTCTAATAAACGGTCTGCTCTAAATGGACGATAAAGGTGAACATTTACGCAACCAATTTTTTCGCCTTTTGCAACTAAGTGCTCAATTACTTCTTCAATAACTGCAGCACCAGAGCCCATAGCAATGATTACTTTTTCAGCATCAGGAGCACCAGTGTAGTTAAAGAATTTGTAGTTTGTGCCAGCAATTTTATTAACTTCATTCATGTAATGTTCAACAATGTCAGGCATTGCAGTTACAAATGGGTTAATTGCTTCACGAATTTGGAAATAAACATCTGGGTTTTGAGTCATACCGATTAATTTAGGATCGTTAGGAGTTTGTGCACGATCTCTAAAGTCTTCGAGTGCTTGATTATCCATGATGCCTTTCAAGTCGTCATTGTCAAGAACTTCAATTTTTTGAATTTCATGAGAAGTACGGAAACCATCAAAGAAGTGGATAAATGGCATACGGCCTTTAATTGCTGCTAAGTGAGCAACTGCACCTAAGTGCATAACTTCTTGAACTGAGCTTGAGCCAAGAATACAAAAACCAGTTTGGCGACAGCCCATAACGTCTTGGTGGTCACCGAAAATGCTCCAAACTGCAGCAGATAATGCACGAGCAGCAACATGGAATACACCAGGTAATAATTCACCAGCCACTTTGTACATGGTAGGAATCATTAAGAGTAAGCCTTGAGCTGAAGTGTAAGTAGTTGCTAAAGCTCCAGCCTGTAAAGCACCGTGCACAACAGCACTTGCACCAGCTTCAGATTGCATTTCAACAACTTTAACCGGTTGCCCAAAAAGGTTAGTTTTGCCTTCAGCAGCCCAAGCGTCAACAGACTCTGCCATCTGTGAAGATGGAGTAATTGGGTAGATACCGGCAACTTCTGTCAATGGATATGAAATATACGCTGCAGCGCCATTTCCGTCCATAGTCATCATTTTTTTAGCCATAGTAAGCTCCTGTAAGTTCAATATATAAAAGTAGTACTTTTAGTACATAAAAAAATGTTTCGCATAATGAAACAACGTTCCGTCATACTAAACACAAATATAATACATCAATTTTAATTTTATGTCAATTCTAGTAAAGCATTAAACAATAACAAAAAAAGCTAATATCAACTTTTTGTTTTAACAAAAAGGCTGTAACTTATCCTTTATATAAGGTTTATTTTATAAAAAAAATTTATCAAAAAAAATTATTTTTTAAAAAATTTTACATATGCATTGTAAGCACGGCTAACAGCGTCATCTCCATCAAGGCATAAATTTCCGAGCGTTTTTGGAGTTTCGTATATAATTTTTTGCGGTTCAATGAAACTTGTTTCACCAATTGTCATTATTTTTTTATTTAAAAGTAATCCAAGTTCAACATCAATAAAATATTCTTCACCCATAAAAGCGTTTGCACGTTCAAGAATTTCAGGGATTTCATAAGTCATATCTTGCATAAGAAGTGCATCTTCAACACCAATTAAAAGCACCTGACCTCTTGATCTTTTTTTAGAGCCTAACGGAAATAAAAGTTCACACAATTCTTCACCCATGACCATAGACCAATTTTGCCATAGTTTTATTATGAGGAGTTTTTGTTCAGGTGCAATTTTAGACAATATAGAGCTTAACAAATCAGAACTATTTTGCATTTTTGCAGTTCGAGATTTATAGTTAGCCTTTCTATTTCCGAGATTTTGTAGGATTGGATTGAATTTACTTTCTACCATAGATAACTTTTTTATGTGATTTTTTTTTAAAACTTAGCCTATGATTAGCTTTTTGACAAGATAAAAAAACTGCACTTGAATATACATACTATATACACAAGTGCAGTTTCATTTATAATATTTATTAATATTAATCTTCTTTAGCTTCTAGGGCATTATCTCCATCGCTAATACGATAATGTGTTTTATCACCTAAATTAATTTGAGGAACTTGCATAGCAAGCTTCGCTTCATGGTTAATGATAATTGGACCCATTAAATTTAAGCTTGCATCTTCTGGGCAACCTGCTGGAACATTAGCAGTAACTAAAACTGCCACCTGCTCTAAGCTTTTAATGCATAAAAGAGCCTGTTCAGCCTCTTCAACCTTGACAGGGTAGTCATTTAAAAAGGTATACGGATCAGCCACCACTAAAGCAAGTTCAGGAGTGTTTACACTTTGCAAGAGTAAAAATGGTGCTTCTGGACGAATTTGTAAAATAGTAAATTCATGCTCAGTTTCAAAACCAATTAAACCTCTTGGAAAATAAAGAATTTTATCAGTTTCAATTTTTCTAAGACCAAGTCTGGTCATTATTTCTAGTTCTTTTTCTCTTGCCATAAATCCGCCATTACGTAAAGGTCTTCTGGTGTTGCAACTAGTGCTGCTTTATTTTCTTCTAGCACGCTAGAATATATCTCTTCCCTATAAACAGCCATATCACTTGGCACATCAAGTCCAATTTTTACCTGCTTGCCCTGCAAGCTTAAAATCGTGACCTTGATATTATCACCAACAAATAAGCTCTCTCCAGGCTTTCTTGTTAGAATAAGCATAAATTTCCTACATAAATTTAGTTAAGTTTAAGCCCATAATCATTGACGATGAACGTAAAACAGTTTCATAAGCCATTTGAGTTTTTGATAAGTTAGAATATAAAGTCGTTACATCAACATCTTCAATATAACTTTTACGGCTTGTTTGGTCTTCCTTTGTAATTTGTAAGAAAGAATCACTAACACCAAGGCTTGATAATTTAGCACCCATACTTGCATTAGCAGTCAAAATTCCTTCTAAAGCAACAGTTAATTCATCTAATGCCTTTGAAGCGTTATCTTGAGAATTAGTTTCACAAGCAGCCACTAACCTACCTGCAACTTCAAATAAATTTTCTGCACCACCATCATAAGCATTTAATAAAATATCTTCGCCATCTTCCGTTTTAGAATAGTATAAGCCACCAAAGATGTCCTTACCATCACTATTAACTGTTGATAAATAATCGCCAGTAGTTTCAAAATCTAAATTCGTACGTTGTGGGTTTACTGTAACTTGTGCGCCTGCTGTAATACTTCCACCAGCAGCAATATCTAAGTTTAACGAGCCACCAGGAATTGCAACGAAATCTTGTGAAGTATTGCCAGTTCCCTCAATCCAAGTAAAACCACCATCTGTACTATATGAATAATTATAATCTTGCCCAGGCACTGTAAAGTCAACGTCTTCATCAAAGCGAATTTCAATATCAGAGCTAAAAGTTCCTGTTGCATTCGGGTCAAATGCATTATTTAAACCACGATTTGTAATCTGAGCTGGCATATCATTATCAGCGCCTTGATAATAAGCAGTTGGTCGAATAACGAGTTGTGTTTCATCGTCCACATGATCATCATCAAATGCCGGAACAGCTGTATTATCAGGCAAGGTCATTCTAACGCCGCCTAAATCAATATAGCTCTCACCCGCAGGAACTGTTCCTGTTTCCCAAGTTTCACCGCCATCAAGGCTGTACTGATAAGTAGTATCATTAGGATTAGAAGAACCTAAAGTTGTCGCTGTATCAAAACGAACCATTGCGGATTGCTCTAGTGGACCATTAAAAGTCACCCAACTTGGAGGATCAGCATTAAGAGCATTTTCCAAAGATTGTTGAAATGCAGGGTCATTACAATCAACTGCTAAACCTTCAACAAAAGCAGATTCATCATAATTTTGACCTGCAAAAATTGTCTTGCCTTCATAGCGTGTATTTGCAAGGTTTATAAGTTGTTCAAACAAATTACGTGCTTCATAAGCCACTTGGTCACGGTTTTCTTCAGTATAAGTACCTGAAGCAACTTGTTCAGCTAAAACCTCAAGTGACATAATTGTTGATTGAACAGTATTAAAAGCACCAATTGCCATTTCAGCCCAACCAGTCGCAGTATCAACATTTTCTTGATATTGTTCAGTATCGCTGATTTGCGAACGATACATTAAGATTAAAGCTGTACCAGCTGGATCATCAGATGGTCTATTAACTTGCTTTTGAGTAGCAGCTTGCTCACCAACGTCCATGTAATTGGTAAGAGCAGTATTCATATCTAAAATTTGTGTACTATAAATCATTTGGTTAGATATACGCATCTTCTTATCCTCACTGCTTCAAGCTTAATAATGTTTGTAACATTTCATCAGCTGTTGTGATTAATTTTGCTGAAGCTGTATATGAGTGCTGGAACTGAATAAGCAAACTCATTTCTTCATCAAGGTTTACGCCAGAAATAGCACTTGATTGGTTAGCTAAGTCTTCTGCTAAAGCCTTTTGCACTGCTGCATTATGATTAGCTGTTGCAGTATCAGAGCCCACATTACTTACTAAACCGGCATAATATTCCACTACGGTAAGGGTAACATTTTCCCAGCTAGTTGAAATTTTAATATCTTCATTTGCAAGCTGAGCTAAAGCAACTGCTATTGAACTATCCCCAACATATACTGAACCATCAGCATTTACTGCGCCAGCATTAACATAGGAAGCATCTTCCATAAGCTCAGTCTTTACCTGCATATTAATTGCTTCTTCACCTTCGAAAAAGGTATTAATACCAAGACCTGCCATAAGTCCAGCACTATCATCACTAAGTGCAAAACTATAACCTTGAGTTGGATCTGATTCGAGCAATAATTGCCCACCAACTATAGTTGCCTTAACAGGTGAAGTAGTAGGTGCAGGAGTAATGCCAAAATTCATATTGTTAATGGCATTTGCAACATCAGCTAAAGAATGTATGCTTGGATCAAAGTTTTCAATTTCAGGTGTTGTTGGGTCAAAGTCAAGCTCTGAAGTTTTAATCGGATCACCATGTTCATCATATAAAGTAAAACTTACATTACCTTCAACCAATCTATCAGCAAACACTAAACCTGAGGCATCTTTACCAAGTGCCAGATTATTGTCATCAACAGCATATGTACCCATTGTTGAGGTATGTTGTTTTAAACCAGCACCTTGGCTATGAATATAGTTAGTTTCCCAAATTAAAGCTTCAGCAAAAGCATCTAACTTATCCATGTATTTACCGACATTAGTATCACGCACTTGAAATGATGCTGCAAGCGTTCCGCCAATTATACGATTTGTATTTTCTGTACCATTAATATAAGTTTGCGGTGTGATATTAAGTGCATCACGAGTTGGTGAATTCCAATAAAGACCGGTTTTTGGCATAACTGTAAATTTATCACCAGAATTAAAATTCTCAGCATTGTCAAAACTAATGGTTAAGTCCTTAATAACTACAGGCAAAGTGCCCTTGCTTGGGTCAGTCGGATCTACTGGCTCTAGCGGAGCAGTTAATAAAGTACCGTCATCATTTTTTAACCAGCTAATTCCACCATCAATGGAAACTTTAACTGTTGGAATTGCATTTGGGTCTGTATCATTACCTTGAACAATTTCAAAGGTATATTCAAAAGCATCTGAACCATCAAATTCAATATTGCCTTCATATTTTGAATCATGACTTAAATATTTTTCAGAACTTGCACCTTCAAGACTTAAATAAAAATCACTCTGCTCATCAACTAAGGTATGACCTGATTTTGTAAGAATTGATACATCGTTGTCTTCGTAATGCACATCAATATCAATAAGTTCTGATAATTCACGGATAGCCATATCACGCTCATCAAGCAAACTATTAGGCGTATGGCTAGGAGTAGTGTTTGCTGTAATTTGCTTGTTAAGATCACGAATTGTTTCTAAAAGTTCATTAACCCTAGCTACATCTTGTTCTATCTGTAAATCCATTTCAAGCTGAATAAATTCTAAATTATCTTGTGTATCACTAATTAATTTAGCTAAGTTATTAGCGTCAACTAAAAGAGCTTCACGAGTCGCCATGTCATCAGGACGCTTCGAAAGGTCTTGCCAGTTTGCAAAAAAATTGTTTAATGAGGAGCTAATCCCTTCACGATTAGATTCGTTAAAGATAGACTCAACACTATACATTTGATTGCTTTGAGTCTGCCATCTGCTATAATCGCTATATTTATCTAACAAATTTGATTCAACGAATTTATCAAAATGTCTATATATTTCATCAACTTCAACACCTTGACCAAGCTGACCATAGCTAAAGTTTAAGGAGTCAATAGCTTGAAATGAAACACTTTGACGTGAATAGCCGACGGTATTAACATTAGCAATATTATTACCTGTTACGTCGATTGCAACTTGGCTAGCTGAAAGAGCACTTTTGCCGAGTTCTAATAAATTACTAACAGCCATTATAACCTCCCAGAAACAATGGAGGCTTGTTTCTTAGCCTTTGAGAAAGAACCGTGACGACTGTAACTATCTGTATTTGTAGGAATTAATTGATCTTGCATAAACTTAACTGAATCAGTTGCACTATCAAGTAAAGCTAAAGATAATTCTGCATTACGTGAAGCTTGTCTTGAACATTTTTGTTCAAATTTACCCACGATACTAAAAACATATTGTAAGCCCTCTGCTCTTTCTTCATCGAGCATAGCAATATAGTCTTTCAATTTTCCGCCACCTAAATGCCTTTTAACGAAGTCTTTTTCGTTGGCTAATTGACGGATTAATTCATGAACAGAAAACTCAACACGCATCACCTCGTCCATATTACGGTCGCATAAAAATTGAAATTCCTCTTGTAATAAGCGACCTAATAAAGATAAAGCTCTTGCTTGCCTGTCGATACTGCCATAAATTAAGTCAAACATATTTCTATCCTCATAGTGAAAATTTTTCTCTTTGTTAAAACAAATGCAAAATATGTTCCAACAGTATAAAAAATTATTTTTAATTTATTGTTTTTGTAATTTTCCTTTAATCATGAATGAACTTGACAATTTACTAACTTTTCCGCTAGGAATAAAATATAAATAAATTTAAAGGGGTTTTTGCTATGAAAATACTGCAATTTGGCGCAGGTAATTTTTTACGTGCTTATTGGAATTTAATGCTTGAGCAGATGAATAATGAACTTGGAACAAATTTTACTACAATCTTAGCTCAATCTACCCCAACAGGACAAGTTGAAGAGATTGCAGCGGCAAAAAAATTTCACGTACTGCTTCGTGGCTATGTTAATGATGAATATAAAGAGGAACTATATCCTATTACGAATTGCACAGAGGCTGTTAATCAATATCAAGACTTAGACAAATTTAAACATATTGCAAATGATCCTGAACTTTGTGCCGTTGTTTCAAACACCACAGAAGCAGGCATTTATTATGAAAAGAATCACATCAAGCCACATAATTTCCCATCGTTTTTAGCCTTTGCCATGAATGAGCGTGCAAATGCAAAATTAAGCCCACTTTTTATTATTCCTATGGAGTTAATTGAGCATAATGGAAAAATGCTAAAAGAATATATTATAAGTTACGGCAAAGATTTTGGCTATTCTCAAAACTTTGTTGATTACGTCAACTCATGCTATTTTTATGATACCTTAGTCGACAGGTTAGTTCCTGGCTATCCTCACGATGTTGCAGCACGCCTTGAAAAAGAAATAGGACAAGATAAATTTCTTACAAGTGGTGAATTTTTTCATCTTTTAGTGCTTGAAGGAAGTAGCGATATTTTAAATATTTTCCCATTTGATAAAACTGATTTAAATGTTATTCTTACTGCTGATAAGCTCAGTTTTTATCGTGACAGAAAGGTAAGGCTTTTAAATGGAGCTCATACTGTTTCAGTTCCAATTGCTCTTTATCATGGAATTGAAGAAGTTGATAAATTTGTTAGCCATGAAAAATTTGGACCTTGGCTTTTAGATATTATGCACAAAGAAATTGCATTTGCCATGGACGATAGCAAGGAAACTCATGCTTACGCTGATGAAGTTGTTAATCGCTTCAAAAATCCAAGCCTTGGACATAAATTCCGCTCAATTGCACTTAACTCAATTTCAAAAACTAACACTCGCTTTCGCCCTACTATAATTGATTATTACAAAAAGACTGGCGAAGTTCCAAATGGCATAACAGCCTCAATTAGGGCTATGCTTAAAATGTATGATTGTGAAAATGGTGTTCAAAAAGACTTACCCAACGGAGAATTAGTATTAAAAGATTTCAGTGAATTACATGGCGCAACAAAGCTTGAGGGCAAATTAAAATCCATATTCCAAGGTTTAGATGATGAAATTATTAACAAGCTCATTTCTGTTATTAATAGTCACAAAGCTCATAGTTAAGACAACTTAACTATACCAAAAGGCAATAATATGATAAGAAAAAACATTGAAGAACTTGGCATGATCTTGCTTAGTAATAATTTCACCTGTTCTTGTGCTGAATCCTGCACAGGCGGACTTATTTCAGCTAGCTTAACAGAAATTTCAGGTTCGTCTGCATGGTTTAACGGCGCAATAGTTAGTTATTCTAATGATGCAAAAATAAATGTCCTTGGTGTATCAGAGCAAACCATAATTGACCATGGTGCTGTAAGCGCACAGACTGTATTTGAAATGGCAAGTTTTGCTTGTAAAAAATTAAATACAAACCTTGGCATTGCAGTTTCTGGCATTGCTGGTCCTACTGGTGGAACTGATGCAAAGCCTGTTGGAACAGTTTATATTGGCATTTGTTTAAATGGTCTGACTAAAACTTATCATTATATTTTTGAAGGTGACAGGCAAAATGTGCGCTTAATGACTTTAAAAACAAGCATAGAGCTTGCCCTTAAAACTTTAAAAGACTCTTAGCCTTTACTTATAGTTAACATTTATTAACTTTATTAGTCGG
>CAYJPK010000071.1:0-11308 GCA_964372035.1 uncultured Desulfovibrionaceae bacterium
TCACTAATAAGCTTAATCACTAATTCCTCAGCGTCAAGCATTTTAGCATCAATATTTGCACCAGAAGCATTCTTATGCCCACCACCACCAAAGCGAGCGGCAATTTCTCTAACATCAAATTCACGTTGTGAACGCATGCTTAGCTTTACCTTATTATTAGGATCTTCACGTAAAAATGCTGCAACCTTAACACCTTTAATGCTGCGCATAAATTCAGCAAAAAAATCTAGTTCACTTTTAACAGAGCCTGTAGCGTGCAAGTCACCAACAGAAGCACAACAAATAGCGATTTGCCCGTCAGCTTCTAAGCGTATTCTTTTAAATAACAAGCCCCAAAGCTTAATCTTAGTTAAAGTCCATTGATTATCCATTTTTTCGTGAACAGCACTAACATCAAGACCATCTTTAGCCATCTCAGCAACAAGGGCTAGGACCTCATAGTTAGTATTGGGAAAACGAAAATTTCCAGTATCAGCACTTAGCGAAGTATAGATATATTCCGCCAATTGCCCTTCAAGTTTTATACCAAGCTCTTTTGCAATTGCTGCTACCATTTGACCTGTTGCAGCCATTTTTGGATCAACATAATTTAATTTATTTGCAAATTTACCATTATCGAGATGATGATCAATATTTATGCTGTCTACTTGTTGTAATTTACTCGGCAATTCATTGCCAAGTCGCCAAATATCAGCACAATCAAGGCAAATATAAAGCTTAGGACGAAATGGTAATTTATATATTGAAGTATAAAATTTTGCGGGAAATTCAAGCCATTCAAGATAAGCAGGAATTCCACTAACATTATACAAACAGAATCTTTTGTTTAATTTTTGCAAAATATAACCCATCGCAAAGGTTGAACCAAGTGCATCACCATCAGGGTTTGCATGAGCTGTTACGACTATATCATCGTAATTTTTAATTATTTCGCAAAATTCTTGTACTTGATTCATATATTTCTCTTAATCTTTATTTATTTTTTTCCAAAATTGAATTAAACGGCTTTCGTCACCAATTTCTTTTGGCTTATAAAATTTACGCCCTATTAATTCTTGTGGTAAGTATTGTTGCTCAACATAGCCACCGACATAATTATGAGGATATTTATATTCTTTTCCATAGCCCCATTCTCTTTGCAGTGAAGTTGACGCATTACGAAGATGCAGCGGAACTGGCTTCATGCCATTTAACCTAACTTCTCGCTGAGCAACAGCATAAGCGGCATAAGAAGAATTACTTTTTCTTGCAAGTGCTAGATAAACTACAGTTTCAGCTAGTGGAATATAGCCTTCTGGCATTCCAACAAACTCCACTGCTTGCTGGCAAGCAACTGCAATTCCAAGAGCTTGTGGGTCTGCAAGCCCGACGTCCTCTGAGGCAGACAAAATTAAACGCCTTGTTATAAAGCGTGGATCTTCGCCACCTTCTAATAAACAAGCCAAATAATATAATGCCGCATCAACATCACTCCCACGGATAGACTTGATTAAAGCTGAAGCTAATTCATAATGACTATCACCATCTTTATCATGGCGAGCCACAATTTCAGGCATTAAACGCTTTATTTTATCTAGCTGTAAATCTTCTTGGCTTAAATTGTTTAAATGCTCAATTAGATTGAACATCATTCGTGCATCGCCATGAGCGGCAGAAGCTAAAAACTCTAAAACATCGTCGCCAAGTTCAAATTCTATATCTTTAAGACCACGCTTTGCAAGATCAATAAGTTCATCACGACTTAACATTCTCAAACGCAAAATATGTAAGCGTGATAATAGTTGACGTGTTACACTAAAGGACGGATTTTCAGTAGTTGTAGCAAGAAGAGTTATTTCACCAGACTCTAAAATTGGCAAGAAGAAATCTTGCTGCGCCTTTGAAAAACGATGTAATTCATCTAAAACTAAAACATCAACACCAGCTAGCTGCTTGCGCAATTGAGTTAAGCCTGCCTCAGGAGCACTTAGGCGCAACCAATTTTCACTATGCGTGCTAGCCAGTAGCATTGCAAGTGTTGATTTACCACAGCCTGGAGGACCAAATAATAATAAACTCGGTAAGCGTTTAGCTTTTAAAAGTGCTTCAAGCCTTGAGCTTAAATGCGTTTGACCAACAAATCTCTCGAGTTCACGAGGACGCATTTTTTCAGCTAAAGGCTGATTTATCGACATATTTTTAACCTTTTATACACTTAAATTATGCACTAACAAGCTTAACTTGTTCTTGCTCGTCATACTCTGATAAAAGCACATCAACCCTATCAGTTAAATTACTTTCAATTTTCCTTCCAACATAGTCAGCATGAATAGGTAATTCACGATGACCTCTGTCAACAAGTGCTAATAATTCAACTTTTTTAGGTCTACCATAATCCAAAATTGCCTCAAGTGCAGCACGAATTGTGCGACCAGTAAAAAGAACATCATCAACAAGAATGATTTTTTTATCCTCTATTGGTGTTGGAATAGAAGAAGTTCCAATGTTAGGAACACCGTGCAAACTTGTCCAGTCATCACGATATAAATTAATATCTAAGGTGCCAAAAGGTAATTTTATTGCTAACTTATCACAAATGTGTTTATGAACACGCCTTGCAATCTCTACACCACGGCGATGAATACCAAGTATCATCACATTTTCACAATCAGCATGTCTTTCAATTATTTCAAAAGACAATCTTTCTATAATTCTTCCAATATCTTCACTAGTTAAAATAACTTGTTCCATCTTAAACCTCACTTAATAGGAAAATCTGATTGCACCAAGCCAACAGGACTTAGCACACTAGGATATGTCGGATTAACGTGTTTTGCAATCAATCGCCAACGGTAAGAATTTGCTTTAGTGCTTGGGCAATGCAAGAAAGTATAAATTTTCTCGCTTGATTCACCTAAGTTCGCTTCAAACTGTATCCCTTCTGTTGGTGTGAACGGGCAATTGATACAAATATCCTCGGTTTCTGGTTCAATTTCAAGTAAAAAAGAGTCAATATATTCGTGTGCACCCTCAATTTCACCGCTAAAATTTATACATTCATTATTTACAAAATTTGCATCGACCAATTTCCATGAATAAGATTGATTCACATTTTTAGGCTGAGGCAAGGCTTTTTTGCCACATGCAAAACATACACTCAAGCACAAAAGTAATGCAATTATTTTTAATATTTTCATTTTTTTCCCCAAAGATTTTTCCATTCCGTCAAAACACTTAAAGCCTCAAGAGGTGTTAAGCTGTGAGGATCTAAATCGTTTAAGCTTGTGATTACTGGGTGCACAATTTCTTGAACTTTTAGCTCTTCAACTTCTTCGACTTTTGGCATTATACCAGGTAAAAATTGTTGCACAATTTCCTTATAAGAACCTTGTTTATTTTGCTCAAGATTTCTTAAAATATTTCTTGCCTTTGACACGACATTTTTCGGAATGCCTGCTAGCTTTGCAACCTCAATTCCATAGCTTCTATCTGATGGTCCAGGTATTAAGCGACGTAAAAATACTATATCACCACCCTCTTCACGAATTGCAATATTCATATTATGCAAGCCCTTATACTTAGCCTCAAGAGCTGTCAATTCATGGTAATGAGTTGCAAATAAAGTGCGCACAGATAAACGAAGCAATAAATCTTCAACAACTGACCATGCAATAGCAAGCCCATCAAAAGTGCTCGTTCCACGTCCAATTTCATCTAAGATAATAAAGCTTTGCTTTGTGGCTTGACGCAAAATTCTCGCTGTTTCCATCATTTCAACCATAAAGGTACTTTGACCTTGTGATAAATTATCTGATGCACCAACACGTGAAAAAATTCTGTCGCATAATCCAATTTCTGCACTTTGAGCTGGAACAAATGAACCCATTTGCGCTAAAATACAAATCAAAGCTGTTTGTCGCAAAATTGTTGATTTACCAGCCATATTTGGTCCAGTAATCAAAATTAATTTTCGCTCTTCGTCCATGCGTAAATCGTTAGGAACAAAGGTATTTTTACCTATAATATTTTCAATTACAGGGTGGCGACCTTGAATGATGCGCATATTATTATCTTTATTAAAGCTTGGACAGACCCAAGAATAACGTAAAGCACAACATGCAAGAGCTTGCCAAAAATCAATATTTGCTAATAAATCAGCAACATACATTAAGCGACTGCGTAAAGTTGCGATATACTCCCTAAGTTCCGTAAATAACGCATATTCAAGCTGTTTTTGCCTATCAGCCGCATTTAAAATCTTATCTTCTAGTTCTTTTAACTCAAGCGTCGTAAAGCGCCTTGCATTTATTAGACTCTGACGAGCAATAAAATGCTCTGGAGCTTCATTTAACTGGGACTTTGTAATTTCAAAATAATATCCAAAAACTCTATTATATCCCATCTTAAGCTTAGGAATATTATTTTTTTCTCGCTCCTGCTCTAGCATTTGATTAAGCGCATTTTGACCATTTTGGACTAAGTTTAAGACTTCATCTAATTCTTCATTATAGCCAAGTTTAAATAGCCCACCATCAGTAATTTGCGCTGGAACATCATCATTTAGAGCTTTTTGCAAAATTTCGTGTAAATCTTCAAAATTATCCCAAGAGCTTAAGATTTTATACAAAGTTTTAGGCAAATTTTCAAAATTTACTTCAGCTTGCGTTGTGTAATTTTCAATCTTTGGAATAAAACATGCTTGAATCTTTGGAAGCGCTGCCAAAGTTTGACGAAGAGAAAGTAAGTCCTTTGGATTTGTGCGATTCATTGCAATTCTAGTTGATAAACGCTCTAAATCATACACATAATTTAAAGCTTGTTGCAAAGAGCTAACTAAATCTTCACGCTCAAAGAAATACTTAACACATTCTTGAGTATCATTAATTAAATTCAAATCTTTCCACGGATTATGAAGCCTTTCCTCAAGCAAACGACTTCCCATAGGACTTACGCATTTATCTAAAATGTGTAATAAAGTTCCAACACCTTTTTTACCATCAAGGCGTCTAAATAATTCAAGATTTCGCTCTGTTAGTTCATCTAAAATTAAATGTTTGCCAAGCTCAAGCGGTTTAAATTCAGACAATTGCAATTTTGAATGCATTTGAGTTTGCTCAAGATAGCCAATAAGACCGCCGCAAGCCTTCATAAGTTCTTGGCTATTTTCCAAACTCAAACTTGCAATATCACTAACTTCTTGAACTCTAAGCACCCTATCACAAGCTCTTTGATAATCAAAGTGACTACGATAAGGCACTCTAATAAACTGCATATCCTCAAAAATTAAGGATTGAGGTATTTTTTCTTTGTCACTAATTATCAATTCTTTTGGAGCTATTTTTTGCACCCATTGCCAAATATCAGCGTATTTTTTTGACTGTATACCAGTCCAAAAACCAGTACTAATGTCAGCCCAAGCTAATGCGCCACTCGACTTTTCTTCATCAAAATAAAGCGCAGCCAAAAAATTATGCTCTTTATCATTTAAGATAAAATCCTCAACGCAAGTTGCACCAGTGTAAACATGTACTACTTCACGCTTTACAAGACCTTTAGCTTTTTTTGGGTCTTCTACTTGCTCACAAATTGCAACTTTAAAGCCTTTGTTAACAAGCTGGGCGATATAGCTATTTGCACTATGCCATGGCACACCACACATGCTAATAGGATTTTCAGCATCAGGGTGTCGAGAAGTTAAGGCAATCTGCAACTCACGAGCTGCTACTTCGGCATCTTCAAAAAACAACTCATAAAAATCGCCCATGCGATAAAAAAGCAAGGCATCTGCATAATCTTTTTTGATTTGCAAATACTGCTCAAACATGGGCGTTAAACGAACTTGCGACACGATATGTCCAAAAAATTAATTATCATCAAATGAAACATCAAAAGCATTTGCACGTTTAGTTGCAATTTCTTTAGCTTTATCAATTTCGCTTTGAAGTTCTTTTTGTTTTTCTTCAAGTTCAGCAATATTTAATTTTGCAGCTTCAAGCTCTGCTTTGTAAGCATCAGAATTAATTTTAGCTTTTGCTAATTCTTTTTCAACACCTTTAACTTTGCGATTGCTAACTGCTAAAGAGGTGCTAATTGTGATACGATCCCAAATAAGCATACTTAAAGTGCAAAGCGCACCAATTAAAAAACATATTAACATAAGTGCATATTGCGGAACAGGCAAGCTTTCCTGTGCAGGTATGAACATAAGATCAAATTTTAACGGCATTGTTTGTGATAAAAAGTCGTGATTTTGCACAAAAAACAATACTACAACATAAAATAAAACAACACCTAAAAAGACCTTTAAATACCTCATTTTAAACTCCTAAGTTTTCAAAATATTTTCTCAAATTACCATATGTTACATCTATATGTTCAGGAATACTACGTGTATCGGCCAAAACAGAAATAAAGGAATTATCACCATTCCAGCGTGGAACAATATGCATATGCAAATGTGCAGCAATGCCAGCTCCAGCAGCAGCTCCCATATTCATACCAATATTAAAAGCTTGCGGATTCATAACACTTTTTAAGGCTTTAACACATTCTTGAGTCATAGCCATTAAGTCCGCATTTTCCAAAGGATTAAGATCTGTAATATCGCCAACATGACGATACGGGACAACCATTAAGTGCCCATTATTGTAGGGATATTTATTCATAATAATAAAAACATGCTTAGAGCGATAAAGAATTAGGCGTTTAGCATCGTTCTTTTTGTCCTCATCAACACATAAAACGCAAGTATCTGGTTTATCTCCTAAAATATAGTCAATACGCCACGGCGCCCACAAAACGTCCATAAATATCTCCTTGCTAAAATATTTTACATATAAACAGCACATAATGCAAGCTAATTTATAAGCCTATGACATAAAATAAAGAAAAAAGCAAAATAAAAGCATTGAACATATTCATTTGATATGGCATTATCTTATTAAACTATGAATAAAAAAATAATATTTGTAAAAGGATTTATATGGCTAGCACTGTAAGAGGCAAATATTTCATTATAATTATGACACTTAGCTTGATTTTAACATCTACAATGCTAGCGTGCTATATTTATCAGCCACGTATTTTTAAGCAACTTGACCATAATATTTATGATCACTTTATCCGTGAAAAAGCTGATAACGTTGCACACCCTGTACCTATTATTATTGATCTAGATGAAAAAAGCCTTAGTAAGTATGGCCAGTGGCCTTGGAGTCGCTATCTTTTAGCTGAGTTAATAACTAAATTGCTTGACGCAGGCACTCTTTCTGTTGCACTCGATATTGTTCTATCAGAAGATGATAGAACCTCTCCATATATGCTTAAAAAAAGTCTAAAACAAGACTTAAACCTTGATGTTGATTTTACTAATTTACCTCAAGAGTTATATGACAACGACAAATTACTTGCAGAAAAAATATATAGAAAACCTGTTGTTCTAGGCTCTTATCTTCGTTTTGACAGTTCTAATTCAAATTTTATTGAAGATAAAGTTGATCCTAAAATTTTAAAAAAAATTAGAGCAAGAACAGTTCAATTTGAAAAAAAAGGTGCTATTGACCCAAAAACTTATCTTTTAAAACCTGATGGAATAACTTTGCCAATTAATGTTTTAACAGAAAAAAGTAATATTGCTTTTTTTAATATTGGAACTGAGCTTGATGGTATAGTTCGCTCTGCTCCGCTTGTTGTTTCTCTTGAAAACAACATAATACCTGCACTTTCAATTAGAGCTTTAATGGAGGCTTTAAAGGTTCGTTCACTACGCCTAAATTCTAATGAATATGGTTTAGAATCAATTAATCTTGGAAAAATAAACATTCCAGTAACGCCAGATGGAATGATAAATATTCCATATCGTGGTGATAGGCGTACATTTCCTTATATTTCAGCGTCTGATGTTTTGGACGGTACGATTGACAAAGCACAACTTGCTGGAAAAATTGCATTTATTGGTTCATCAAGTGCTGGACTTTTAGATATTAGAGCAACACCAATTGATACATTTTTTCCAGGTGTTGAAGTCCATACCAATATTTTAGATGCGATTTTAACTCAAAACTTTATCATTACGCCTGATTGGACGCCGGCTTTGCAGTTTGTGCTTTTAATTTTTGCCGGTATTTTTTGTGCTTATATATTTATGCGAGTTAGTTCTGGTTTCACACTTTTAAGCTTAGTTCTTTTAATTGGTGCAACATACGCAAGCTCTTGGTACTTATTTACTAAAGGCTTCTTTGTATCCCCATTATGGTTTACCTTACTTCTTATTCTACTTGCAACTACAATTACTGCAATGCGCTTTTGGTTTGAAGAAAAAGATAAGCGTAAACTTCGCAATATTTTTGGGCGTTATGTTTCGCCAGAAGTTGTATCACGTATTGTTGAACAAGGTGATATCCAGCTTAGCGGTGAAGAGCGTGAATTATCAATTATGTTTACTGACTTAAGAGGTTTTACCTCCATTAGTGAAAAGCTTTTACCACAAGAAATAGTTGCCCTTTTAAATAGCTATTTTACGCCAATGACTGCGCTTGTACGTACAAATGAAGGTACGCTTGATAAATTTATTGGTGATGCAATTATGGCTTTTTGGAATGCACCTGTTCTCATTGAAAATCATTCTGAAAAAGCCGTACATACTGCAATTAACATGCTAGAAAAGCTTGAAGAAATCAATTTAGAGCTTAAGGAAAAATACGACATCAACTTAAACATGGGGGTGGGTATCCATACTGGTCCTGCTTATGTTGGCAATATGGGTAGTGAAGATTTAACTTCCTATACTGTTATTGGCGATACTGTTAATACTTCGTCACGCCTTGAGGGACTTTGCTCTAAATTTGGAATGCGCATTATAGTTAGTGGTGAGGTTGTTGAAAGATGTCAGCTTGAGTTCATACCTGTTGCAAATTTAAGGGTTAAGGGTCGTCAGACGCCTATTGAAATTTTTACAATTTTTTCAGAACGTGAAATGGAAAAATATCACGAAGAATTAGAGGCTTACAAAAACGCCTATAAAAGCTATAGAACTTGCTTAAATAATAAAGATGATGTACTTTTAGATAAATGTATTGAGATGTTTAAGAAACTATGTGAAATTTCGAATCGTGGTTTGTATCAAGAATATTATGAATACTGTCAAGAACTTAAGACCATGCCAAAGAGCGATTGGACTGATGTTTGGACTTTGACAAGTAAATAAAAGTTAAATTATAAGGATATATTATGTTTTTTATTAAGACATGGGGTACACGTGGCTCTTGTGCAACAGCAGAAAATGGAAAACTTGAATACGGTGGCAATACAATTTGCTATCAGATATTACAACACTCTGACGAGCATATCATTATAGATGCTGGTACTGGCATTGTTCCACTAGGGCGTTCATTGCCTGATAGCGGTATTTTACATTTATTTTTGTCGCATTGGCATTTAGACCATATTTTTGGACTTGGATTTTTAAAGGCCTTGCACAGCCCAAACTGGGAAGTTAATTTATACTTACCTTATACGCAATCACATATAATAAATGACTTTTTCAATGAAGTATTTTTCCCTGTTAAGGCGTCTCACCTTAGATGTAAATTAAATGTGCATGAACTTAGCGATGATTTTAGTATAACTATTGGTGGTATTAAAATTGAATCACCTCTTGTGCCGCACTCTGGAATTTGCCACGCATTTAAACTTTCAAAAGATGAAGGCTGTGCAGCTATTTTATCTGATGTTGAAGTATCAGAAGATAATATGCAGGCTCTTGCACACGTTAAAAGTATTTTGCAAGATGTTAGCGTTGCCTTTGTAGATACATATTTCACAGCAAAAGAATATAAACCAAGCTGGGGACATACTGCTTTTGAAACTTGGATTGAGCATTTTAGTGATTGCAATATCGAACACCTAGTAGCAACACACCACCATATCGACCGCTCTGATGCTGAATTAAAAGAGCTCGAAAAGAATTTTGTTAGAATGGCTAAAGACAAAGCAATGAGACTAAGCTTTGCAAAAGAGGGCTTGCGCTATGACATCAAACAAAACAAGATATTTGATTCATTGCCTATTTTTGATGTAGCTGATTGGGTTGATAAATTCTCACAAGAAATTTTAGGCTATGATGACCCATATATTGTTTTAGATAGAATTTTACAAGAAGCTCGCATACTCACACAAGCAGAAGCTGGTACAGTATATCTTGTTGAAGGTGATGACATTGTTTTCTCATACACGCACAATGATAAATTATTTACAGTAGATAAGGCAAGTAAATTTGCTTATTCTAATATTCGTATTCCTATTGCAAAAAATTCTATCGCTGGTTACTGCGCCTATAGAAAGCAAGTATTGAATTTAGACGATGTTAGAAAGTTGCCTGAAACTTATCCTTTCAAATTTAATGATAGCTTTGATAAAACAACTAATTATATTACTAAGTCAATGTTTTGCGTGCCACTTCTTGGGCATAATGAACAGCTACTTGGAGTTTTACAGTTAATTAACAGAGTTGAAGATTCTGTTGTTGTGCCGTTTCCTGATCGCTTAATCCCAAGTATTAAACTGCTAGCAATGCAAGCAACTAATGCTATTGAACGCTCTAAAATCGTTCAAGAAATGGTACTTAGAATGCAGCATATTGTTGGACTTGCTGATCCAAATGAAACTGGTCTTCATGTTGAGCGTGTAGGCGCTGTAAGTGCCGAACTTTATAGGCATATTGCACATATACAAGGTGTTGACGCTGATAAGGCATACACTATGCAAAGTCAAATAAGATTAGCCGCAAAATTACATGATATTGGTAAAGTTGGTATCCCGAAAGAAATTCTTAAAAAACCAGGTAAATTAACTGATGAAGAATTTGAAACCATGAAGCAACATACTGGAATTGGAGCAAATATCTTCTCTCTAACTATGGATACAACTGACAATTTGGCGAAAAATGTTGCTCTTCACCATCACCAAAAGTGGAATGGGAGGGGTTATAGCGGTGCACCTAATGTACCAATTTTAGCTGGTGAGGATATTCCACTTGAGGCTAGAATTGTTGCTGTTGCAGATGTTTTTGACGCACTCATTTCTAAACGTTCTTACAAACCATCTTGGACTTGGGAACAAGCCGTTGACGTTTTAAGACAAGATTCTGGTTCACATTTTGACCCGTTAGTTGTTGATTCTTTCTGTGCGATTGAAGATATTATTAAGTCAATCTACGACAAATTCGTCGAGGAGCTTTAATTTTATCTTTGTAAAAATTAAAATTCTTACGAGACGTTAGGAATAAACTCTATCCCGATTTGCAAGTCATAGGTAAAAAAATCCTTGATTT
>CAYJPK010000072.1:0-11231 GCA_964372035.1 uncultured Desulfovibrionaceae bacterium
ACTTGAGCTCTTCGTTTCAACATCAATCCCCTTGATTCTTCGAGCAATAGGACTTCTGCTCTTGCTTTTATAGTAATAGTTACAAAATAACCTTATAGGCACAAAAACTTATATATTGATAAAATTATTTTTTTTATAATAATTATACTTATAGATAGAATTTCACCTTGATAGGCTTAGACACAACTTACATACTATATATTTATGTTTAATACAGCATACAGTTTTCAAATATTACGCGTTATAGTCGTATTTTTCCAAAGTAATTTACTTGCAAGTCATTTATCAACTATTGACGTTTATCCCGTTATATGTGAATATAATTATACGGTTTATTGAGATATATCTGTATAAGATATATCTAACAAATTTTGTTGGTCATTATTTAGCATAGCTATTTTATTTTAAACCATATTTTAAGGAGACCACAGATGAGTGACCAAGCTTTTGGTGTATTACAACGTGTTGGCCGTTCTTTTATGTTGCCAATTGCTATTTTGCCTGTTGCTGGTTTATTTTTAGGAATAGGTGCATCATTTACTAACCCTACCATGCTAGAGGCTTATGGCCTGACTGAGTTACTTGGACCTGGTACTATATTACACTCTATTTTAAGTGTTATGTCACAGTGTGGTGATATTGTTTTTGCTAACTTACCTCTAATTTTTGCTATCGGTGTAGCTATTGGCATGGCAAAAAAAGAAAAAGAGATCTCAGCTTTATCATCTGTTGTTGCATTTATGATTATGCATACTGCGATTTCTAGCTTAATTCAAATTACTAATGCTGAATCATTTTTAATTTCCGGTTCTATCACTTCTGTTATGGGGATTAAATCTCTGCAAATGGGCGTTTTTGGCGGTATGCTAGTCGGTGTTGGCGTTGCTATACTGCATAATAGATTCTATAAGATTGAGCTACCTCAAGTTTTGTCTTTCTTTGGTGGATCAAGATTTGTTCCGATTATATCTGCTATTGTTTATTTATTTGTTGGTATAGCAATGTTTTATGCTTGGCCGCCAATTCAACAAGGGATTTATGCTGTTGGTGATTTAGTTCAAAAAAGCGGTTATGCTGGAACCTTTATTTATGGCTTTATGGAAAGAATTTTAATTCCATTTGGTCTTCACCATGTATTTTATTTACCTTTTTGGCAAACTGCACTTGGCGGTACTATGACAATTGATGGTGTAGTTGTTGAGGGTGCTCAAAATATTTTCTTTGCTCAACTTGCTTCTCCAAATACAACTGAATTTGCTGTTTCAGCTACAAGGTTTATGTCTGGTAAGTTCCCGCTTATGATTTTTGGTTTACCTGGTGCTGCTCTTGCTATGTACCATGCAGCAAAGCTTGATAAAAAATCTATAGTGAAGGGACTTTTGCTTTCGGCTGCACTTACTGCTATGTTAACTGGTATTACTGAACCGATTGAATTTACATTCTTATTTGTAGCACCATTTCTATATATAGTTCATAGTATTGCAGCTGGGCTTGCTTATATGTTCATGCATATGTTAAATGTTGGCGTAGGTATGACCTTTTCTGGTGGTATTATTGACTTAACGCTGTACGGGATAATGCAGGGAAATGACAAAACTAATTGGCAAATGATTGTTGCTGTTGGCATTGCGTACTTCCTTATCTACTATATATTATTTAGATTTTTCATTTCAATCTTTGGACTTAAAACTCCTGGACGTGAGGAGGAAGGTGAAGAAACTAAGTTATACACTAAAAAAGATGTCGAAGATCGTAAAAATCAAGAAAATGATAATTTTGCTACTAATGCAATTAGCACACTGATTTTAAGTGGTTTAGGTGGTAAAAATAATATTGATGATTTAGACTCTTGTGCAACTAGACTTCGTGTTACAGTTATTAATCCTAGTCTTGTAAACGAAGCTTTACTAAAGCAGTCCGGTGCTGCTGGTGTTGTGGCTAAGGGTGAAGGGATTCAGGTTATTTATGGTCCAAGAGTTAGTGTTATTAAATCAAACCTTGTTGACTTTATGGATAGTCCTGAAAGTGATAATTTACACTTACCGACAACTAATAATATAGCTGAAACACCTACAAATATAGCAACTAAAAAAATAACTACTACTATTTTAAAAGCTCCAATTATTGGGCGGGCAGCTTCTTTATCAGAAACTCCTGATGAATCTTTCGCTCAAGGTATGATTGGTAAAGGCGTTGTTATTTTCCCTACAAAAGGTGAGCTCTACTCTCCGTGTGATGCAAATGTTACCTTTGTATTTCCGTCAAACCACGCTGTTGGTATTACAAGTGAATGCGGTTTAGAAATATTACTTCATATTGGTATTGATACTGTTGAACTTGATGGCGCACCATTTGAAATGCTTATTAAAGATGGTGAGACTATAAAACAAGGTCAGTTAATTGCAAAATTTGACATGAAAGCTATTGAAGATGCAGGCAAACAAACTGCAACCCCAATGGTAATCACTAATCTAACTGATGAGCAAAATGTTGAACTGTTAATTCAAGGTGAAGTAGATCAAAATATGGATCTATTAAAAATCTCATAAGGCTTAGATTTAAAATAAGCTGTTAAAAGACTGGTATGTATTTTAGAATGTGATTCGAATATGACCAGTCTTTTTTGTTGATTTTAAAAGACTTTGAAATTTAGCTTTATAAATATTGCAATAAACTAGTTGTTCTGATAAATTATTTCTAATCAAATTTACTTAAGTACAGGAGAATTTATGCAAACATTAACTTATACAATAAAAGATGAATTAGGTATTCACGCAAGACCTGCTGGGCTTTTAGTTAAAGAATTGCAGTCCTTTGCATCGCAAATAACAATTGCAAAGGGCGATAAAAAAGCTGATGGCAAAAAATTATTTACTGTTATGGCCTTAGCAGCAAAAAAAGGTGATGAAATAACTTTAACTATTGAAGGTGATGATGAAGAAAAAGCATGTTTATTTGCTAAAGAATTTTTAGAAAACAACTTATAGGATCTTAGTTTAAAATTTGTTTTCACTTAATCTGTTTTCGCCTTATGTTTATAAATTACTACTAGACTGTTTAATAAGTTCTAACAGTTAGATGCGATTAAGGAGTAAAAAATGCTAATACTGCGCGGTAAAGGTGTTTCAAAAGGAATTGCAATTGGTAAAATTTATTTTGCGTCGCAACAAAGTCTGGAGCTTGAATTTGATGCGATAAGTGATGTTGATAAAGAGTTAGCTCTTTTTGAAAGTGCCAGAGAAAAGGCAATTGAGCAGCTTGGTATTATTGCAAAAAAAGCAGAAGAAAAACTTGGTTCTGAAAATGCTCAGCTTTTTGAAGTTCACCAAATGATGCTTGATGACCTTGACTATCGTGAAGCTATCACTAATGAAATAAAGAATAATAAGGCTTGTGCTCCTTATGCTGTTAGCAAGGCGGCAAAGCAGTTTGCACAAATATTCTCTGAAATGGACGATGAATACATGAAAGCTCGTGCGCTTGATGTGCAAGATATTTCACGCCGTGTTATTGAAATTCTATTAAATAAACAAAGCTCTGATAATCTTGACGAAGCTTGTATTTTTGCAAGTGATGATTTTACCCCTAGCGAAACTGCCCAATTTGATAGGGATATTGTGCTTGGACTTGCAACTTCAAAGGGAAGTAAAAATTCTCACACTGCAATTTTTGCAAGAACACTTGGGCTACCTGCAGTTATTGGTTTAGAAGATGCTTTAAAGAAAGAGTACAATAATCAACTTGCAATTATTGATGGTGAAGATGGGACCCTTATTATTAAGCCTGACGAAAAGATGCTTGAGGAAAAAACGCTCAAGAAAAATCTTTTAGAAAGTGAATCCACTAAACTTGAAGCTTTTAGGGGCAAAGAAACTATTACAAAATCAGGTAAAAAAATAAAGCTTTGTGCAAACATTGGTTCACTATCTGATGTTGAGGAAGTACTAAAGAACGATGCTGAAGGTATTGGGCTTTTTCGAAGTGAATTTTTATACCTTGAAAGCAATGATTACCCTAGTGAAGAAGCGCAGTACAGTGCCTATAGTGCTGTTGCAAAAAAAATGGGTGACAAACAAGTTATCATTCGTACCTTAGACATTGGTGCTGATAAGCAAGCTGATTATTTTAACTTACCTCATGAAGAAAATCCTGCTCTTGGTATGAGAGCTATTCGTATTTGCCTTACACGTCCTGAGATTTTCAAAACACAATTACGAGCAATATATAGAGCATCAATTTTTGGCAATATATACATTATGTTACCAATGATTACTTCTGTAGATGAAGTGCTTAAAGCAAAAGCAATTATAGAGGAAGTTAAGGCTGATTTAAGTGCTGAACATATTGAGTTTAATCCTAATATCCCTGTTGGAATTATGATTGAAACTCCTGCTGCGGCAATTATTAGTGATTTACTTGCTAAAGAAGTTGATTTCTTTAGCATGGGAACAAATGACTTAACACAATATACCCTTGCTGTTGATAGACAAAACGAAAGCATTTCAGAATTTGCAAATACCCATCACCCTGCTCTTTTGCGATTAATTGAAATGGTTTGCAAAAACGCTCATGAAAATGGTATTTGGACTGGGATATGTGGTGAGCTTGGCGCAGACCAAGAGCTTGCAGAATTTTTTGTTAAAGTAGGTGTTGATGAGCTTTCAGTTACTCCGTCTGCTGTATTAGCAACTCGTGCTAAACTTTCAGAAATTTAATTTAAATATTACAAAGCTTTAACTGTCAGAATTAATTTATATTCTGGCAGTTTTTGTTTTAAGAAAAAACAAGCAAAGAGCTATCGTTAAAAACTCTGCTACAGGTGCAGCGAGCCAAAGACCTGTTATTCCAAGTAAATTTGGTAAAAGAAGAATGAAACCACAATAAAAAATAAAGGTTCTAGCAAATGAGATTGCAAATGCAATCTTTCCATTTAATAACGCCACAAAATAAGCTGAACAAAAAATATTAAAGCCCTCTACTAAAAATGAAAATGCAAAAATTTTCATGCCAATATTTGCAATTTCAACGACTTTAAGATTATCTTTTGCAAAAAATAAAATTAAACTTTCTGAGTAAAAATACGCCCAAATAAAAATAGAGATTGATAGGATTGTTATTTTGATAGCAGATAAATTAAATAATTTTCGGATATTATCATAGTTTTCATTACCAAAATTATAACTAAACAAAGAGCCTACTCCATTACCATAACCAATAAAGGCAGATAAAAACAAAAACTGAGCATAAAGAATAATTGTAATAGCTGCAACCCCATCAGGTCCAACAAATTTCATCATTGTTATGTTATATAGGTAGGTTATAAGAGCACCTGCGAAGCTGTTCACCATTGCTGAAGAGCCATTTACCATAGCTTGAAAAATAGCTTTAAAGTCATAACTTGGCTTACAAAAATATAGGATTTGATTTTTATTAAAACTAAAATAAGCCAAACTAAAAACTGTTGGAATTAAAAAGCCAATCCCTGTAGCAAGTGCCGCTCCAAAAAGTCCAAGATTAAAAATCACTATGAAAATGTAATCAAAGGCTATATTGCTTACACCTCCAACAAAAATAATCATGAGCCCTAAAGATGGTTTTCCTGCTGTCACAAAATAATGTTGAAAAAGTATTTGCACAAAACAGCATGGCATAAAAATAAATAGAGGTAAGGCGTATTCTAAGCAATAATCATATATTTGCTCATTTGAACCTAGCAAAATAACCAATTCACCCCTAAAAAGTAAACATAGAAAAGCAATAGTACAGCCAATTGTAATCCCAGTATAAACTAGTAATGAAAATAGCTGCCTAGCTTTTTGATTTTCATTTCTTCCCATGGTAGCCGCAACCATTGCACCTCCGCCTTGAGCAAGCATAAGGGCTATTGCGATTAAAGTCGTTAGTGTTGGATATACTATATTAAGGGCTGATAAAGCGTCAGTATTAACAAATCTCGCGACAAATACACCATCTACCATAATGTAAAAAGAAATAAACATCATGGTAAAAATACTTGGAGCACAAAATCTTAATAAATTACTTGCGGTTATAGATATATTAAGTGGGTTACTCATCTATTTTATCATAGGCTATATTTTTATTAAAAGCTTTCAGTACATCAAAAAAATTGTTTATATCTTTTTTCTTAAATTTCTTTCTAAGTTCTTCAATGATGTTTTCAAAGTTGTGTTCACTCTGTTTATAAATACTAGCAATTTCATCTTTCAAAGATAAATAAAAAATTCTTTTATCTTCAGAGCTTTGGATTTTTTCAATTAGCCCTTGGCGCTCAAATTCTTTGATTTTTAAAGTCACTGCTGATTTTGTAACACCTAAAGCTTTAGCTAGAAGCGACACTGTACAATTTGTATTTTGATAAATTAAATCTAAATATAATAAACTATTATGAGTAAGACTTATTGAGTTTAAATTACTATTTAAAAGGTACAGTTTATTTAAAGCCATGTTTAAGTAAAGTTTGTCTAGTCCATTTTTATTTTTCATAACAACACCTTTTAATTTTTAATTTTTTGTTTTTCTTCATTACTCACTTTTTCTGGCATACCAGCAATAATTGAGCCTAGAACAACAATGACACTACCAAAATACTGCAAAGCAGATAGACGCTCATGAAACACTATATGACCAAGCAACATTATAAATACAGGAAACAAAGTCTGTAGTAAACTTATATATGCTGCTTTGATGCTAACTAAGGCCTGATTATAAATAACATAGCCAAAGCAAATTGAAAATAAGCCTACATAAATAACAATAAAATACAGGCTAATTGGCGTTTCTGAGCTTGGCAAATTTGCTAGAAAAAACGGCGTTTGAATAACGGTTGAAATTAAAGCTTGTGCAAAAAGTAAAAAATATGGTGTATAATAACCACGTAAACGCTTAATTATCATAGCATAAAAAACTGCACATAACATTGAGATAAAAGCTAAAGTATTTCCAAGAAGTGGATTAGGTGCAAAACTCGTATCAACCTTAATGAAAACTATTAAACTCACTCCAATTATAGCAGTCACAATGCCAAATATCGCCTTTTTACGAATTTTTTCCTTAAAAAATATCCATGCAAAAAGAGCTATTGCCATAGGCATACACGCAAAAATCATTCCCGATTGTGATGCCGTGGTTAATTTTAAGCCATAGCTTTGTAAGCCAATAATGGTTATTGGGTCTAAAAGAGTCATTAATAGCAACCACTTATAATCTTCACGTCTAATTATTGGAAAACCCATTTTTTTAGCGGCATAGCCAAATATTAAGAGTGGGGGGATCATTCGAATTGTCATAATATGAATCGGCTCAAGGTATTCACATACATATTTTATTGAAATAAAACCAGTACTCCACACGAAATTTGTGAGAACTAAAAGCAATACCATTTTTATGCCTGAACCCATGACTACCTCTTTAATAAGCTTTTAACAAGCTTTATAGAATAGCTTAGTCTAACTATTTTTAAATTATTTGCAAGTGCTTAAAGCTGGCTTGGGGGGCTTTTTTTATTATAATCTATTAATTCTATATAAAAAATGACTATCGTATAAAAGCGATAGTCATTTTTTAAGTTTTTTGGCTAATAAATGATGCTTACACCAAGGTGTTCTTCAAATCATTAGCGATTTGTTCCGCATGTTTTAAATAATATAAAAGCCACATTAGGAGTGGCTTTTATACTCCGCTTGCATTAAATACCCTACGGGACGCTAAAAATAAATTTTAGCTTATTTCATGCTGCGAAAAGCTTAATAAATTAAGCTTTTGATGATGCTTACACCAAGGTGTTCTTCAAGTCGTTAGCTATTTGTTCCGCATGTTTTAAATAATATAAAAGCCACATTAGGAGTGGCTTTTATACTCCGCTTGCATTAAATACCCTACGGGACGCTAAAAATAAATTTTAGCTTATTTCATGCTGCGAAAAGCTTAATAAATTAAGCTTTTGATGATGCTTACACCAAGGTGTTCTTCAAATCATTAGCGATTTGTTCCGCATCATCTTGACTAAGTCCATCGATTTGAATGGTTTGTAAAGTTGTTGAGCCATCACCAGATAAGATCTGGATTTCACCCTCACCACCACGGAATTGAACTTCACCAGGGTTAAAGCCATCAATCTCGATTTTATCGCCCTTAGCTAAATCAAAATCAATAATAGTGTCAGTTCCACCACTCATATCGCCTGCACGCCAATTAAATACTGTTGCACCCTCACCGCTAGTCATTAAATCATCACCTGCTCCGCCAATGATAGTACTATCTCCTGCGCCCGCAACAATTGTATCATCACCAGCACCAGCATTAACAGTAAGACCATCTTTTGAGCCCATAGTGATTAAATCATTACCTGCGCCAGTTTCAAGGGTTTCAAAGTTAGTAATAGTTACATTGCTATCACCTGCGATATTAATATTACCTGTATTGTCAAAGTTAATGGTTGCACCTTCATCATTATCAAATAAGAAAGTATCTTTCCCAAGTCCACCGTTAACAGTCATTGATGCAGAGCCTTCAAAATTACCTACTGAAACAGTATCGTTTCCACCATCGTCTATAGTACCAGCTTTGTTATCAGCATGAATTTCACCACCACTCATGGTGCCAACTTCGATATAGTCACTGCCTGCTACTGAACCAGCTGCCTCACTATAACCATCGCCATAAATATTGCCACCTTCTAATTTATCAATAAGAATGGTATCATCGCCGCCAACAGCTCCTGCATAAGAAGTTGAACCATCACCAACAATACTACCAGATTTCATGGTTTCAATGTCAATAAGGTCATTTCCACCTTGACCATATGAATAGATAGCATCACCATAAATAGTTTGACCGTCCATAGTTTTAATGTTGATAGTATCATCACCACCTTGAGAACCACTAGACATTAAGCGAGCATCACCTGTGATATAAGTTTTGTCAAAACCTTTACCTGTGTAATCACCTACAGAAATAAGGTCATCACCACCTTTAGCACCACTAGACATTGAATATGCATCACCTGTAACAATTCCACCTGTCATATCGTCAACACTAATAGTATCACTACCACCTTGGCTATTGTTATACATGGTTTGAGCATCACCTGCTATAACACCACTGTTTATATCGCCAATGCTAATATCATCATCGCCACCTTGGCTGTAATTACCCATGGTCTTACCATCACCATAAACATTACCACCACTAACCGTAGTGTTTTCTAGATTTAAGACATCGTCTCCACCTTTGGCAAAGTTAGTGCTAGTTCCATGATTCATATCATAACTATCACCAAAGACTTCAGCAGTATTTAATTCATTCGTAACTGAACCATCAGGGTTTTCTTTACCGGTAAATGTAATGGTATCGTCACCACCTTGAGCGCCAGCTTTCATTGTCCAGCCCTCACCCATTACCCAGCTAGAAGTCGTGTTTCCTACGTTTAAAACTGTTTCACTACTCATGGTGCCTACATTAATTTGGTCATCACCGCCCTCAAGTCCAGCAGCGAGGTTACCATCAGCACGAATATGACCACCAGCTGACAGTTCATTAACAGTGATTGTGTCATCACCACCATCTTTAGTTAATTCAAGCTCATCACCATAAATGTGGTGAGATACACCATCTTCACCTCTAGCAACTTCACCTTGAACTTCTAGCTTATCGTCATTTTGACCTAAGAATAAGCCTGAAAGCTGTTTGTTATATATAATACCATCGGCATCTTCATATCCAGCTGTAGTATACTCATATTCAGTACCATCAATAGAACCTTTGTTTGTTATAGTAACAGTATGGTCGTTAAAGTCACCTTCAATAAGCAAGTTTTCACTTGTTGCAGTATTGCTTGAGAAGGTAACTGTTGATTCATACTCCGTTCCACTTGCATCTTCTGCTGTATATTTTAAAACGGCATTAACATCAATTTGCTCCATTCCACCAAAGTAATGAGGTGTTGTATAGGTATAGTCACCATTTTCTTCAACAACTACTCTATAATAATCAGGCTGACCATTCATACCTTCAATTTCATATTCAAGTGTATAAGCACCTGTTTCAGGATTTTGGCTAACAGTCCAACCATTTGCAACTTCAAAGCCTGTAATAGTCATAGCATCATGAGCATCATTATCACCGTCAAATAAATTACCTGTAGCTGTTGCACCTTCATTAAGAGAAATAGAATCATTTACAAGTGGTTGCGGTGGTACAAATTCTTCTTCTACACCGCTAACTTTGATGGTATGCGCACCTCTATCACCATCTGCATCAGTACCAACAACAGCAATTTCTACTTCGCCTGAAAAACCTTTAAGTTGTTCAAAATTCCATGTACCATCAGCATTTAAGGTAAATACAAAATAAGGGTCAGAAATATCAAAAGTTGTATCACCATTAATATATTCACCTTCAACTGCATAGAGTTTGTCACCGACTTGCTCAAGAGTTAATACTTTTGTTTCACCATCAATAGTTACTGTTGCAGCATGTTTAACTGTTCCAAAGTAATCATCTGGTAAAAGTTCTACCGTCGCACCATCAGCACTGTTGATATCCAATTTACCCTCAACACCTGTAACACCAGTTGCATCATCATATGTAACGCTATAAACACCATCAGCATCAGGATCTGCATAAGCATCTGTCGCATCAGTATTGTTTTCAATAGAAACAATGTCATCAACAGATTTTACACTAATATCAGTTTTTGCAGTTTGACCATCTTTATCAGTAACAACAACCTGGAAATTATCAGCAAGACTATTGTCCATATTATAAATATTGCTACTACTCCATGATGGGTCTATATTCATTTTGCTAAAATCAACTGTTTCTGTTTGAGTGTAAGTATAGCTAACTTCACCTGTTTCAGCATTAAATACTATATTGCTCAAATTACCATGATCGCCATAGATAGTTAGGTCTAATGAACCATCGTCATTCGGTGTATACTGAGTAAGATCAAAGTCAACAGCATTACCATCAGCATCATAGCCTTTAATAATGAAACTTTGTAGCTCATCACCACCATCAAAAGAAATCGCACCTTCAGAGCTTGCACTTGCACCCTCTGGAGCATAGCCACTTGACTCTACACCTTCTACCATAGCATCATAAGTATTAGCTAATTGTTGACTAACTCCTACTGTTGGAACATCATCTGTGCCGTTAATGGTGATAGTAACTTCTTTGCTTACTGTTCCGCCATTACCGTCATCTACTGT
>CAYJPK010000073.1:0-10358 GCA_964372035.1 uncultured Desulfovibrionaceae bacterium
ATTTAATGCAGTGTAAGCTGTATCTGCTACATCACTAATGCTTGGACCATCATCATGGATTGTTACAACAATTGAACCGATTGCATCGTCAGCACTAGGATTAGAGCTATTATAATCACTATCTTTTGCAACAATGCTAAAGCTATCAGTATCAGTTAAGTCGTTGCCTGTTGATTTATCGTGAGTAATTTCAGATGTTTGAGTATAAGTATAAGTAACGTTATAAACACCATTATTTACAGTGTAATTAAAGTTAGATAAAGTACCATACTCACCTGTTACAGAACCAGTTGGAAGGGTAACTGAACCATCAGCATTGATAACAACATCAACTGAAGAGCCATTAGCACCTGTGATTGTTACTGTAGTTACGCCATCACCTTGTGTGATATTAAAGTTACCTGTATCAGAACGACCGTTTGATTCACTAGCATTATCGTAAGTATTAAGAGTATCGCTAGTTGCACTTGGTTCTTCATAACTAATAATAGGTTTTTCGTCAGTGCCTGTTACAGAAATGTTAATTTTATCATCTACTTCAACATCATGCGGATCTTTATTTAAAACATCAAAACTTTCAGTCGCTGTATCGCCACCTAAAGCTTCAATAGCTGTTTTTTGTGCATTAGTTACGCCTGCTTCATAAGTCCATGTACCATCTGCATTAACAGTTAAATTACCATATACACCTGTAATTTCAGTTTTTGCGCCAGCTGTTGTATCAATTACTTGACCTTCAACTGTTAAAGTTGAACCATCGCTATCTACATCGCCAAAGCTAATTGTACCATTTGCTACTAAGTCACTGTCCTCTGTTACGTTACCGTCAGCAGTTGTTACGCTTAAGGTTGGTGAGTCGTTAGTACCTGTAATTGTTACTGTTACGTCTTGGCTTACTGTACCACCATGACCATCGCTTACTTCGATTGTGTAAGTTTCAGTTCTTGTTGCGCCTTGAGCTAAACTATCAGCAAGATTATCATTTAATTCAAATTTATATGTGCCATCAGCATTAAGAGTAAATGTACCAAGTGAACTTGTTGCACCGTCACTATAGCTTTGACCTGTTACAGTATAAGTAAGGTTAGAGCTGTCAACATCAGTTGCTACAACTTTGCCCTCAGCTACTGTTTGACCAGAAATTTCATCACCTGTTGCATTTGTGCCAATACCTGTTTCACGTACATTAACGTCTAACACTGACGCATTAGGATTAGTAGGATCTGGGACAACAATTTCAGGATCGTCGTTTACACCATTAACAGTGATTTCAATTTTATCAGCTACTTCAACGTTATGTGGATCTTTATTTAAAACATCAAAAGTTTCAGTTGCATTTTTTGTATCGCCACCTAAAGCTTCAAGAGCTGCTTTTTGTTCAGCTGTTACGCCTGCTTTATAAGTCCATGTACCATCTGCTTCAACTGTTAAATTACCATAAGTACCTGTAATTTCAGTTGTTGCACCAGCTGCTGTATCAATTACTTGACCTTCAACTGTTAAAGTAGAACCATCACTATCAACATCGCCAAAAGTAATAACACCATTTGCATCAGCATCGCCATTTTCTGTTACGTTACCGTCAGCAGTTGTTACGCTTAAGGTTGGTGAGTCGTTAGTACCTGTAATTGTTACTGTTACGTCTTGGCTTACTGTACCACCATGACCATCGCTTACTTCGATTGTGTAAGTTTCAGTTCTTGTTGCGCCTTGAGCTAAACTATCAGCAAGATTATCATTTAATTCAAATTTATATGTGCCATCAGCATTAAGAGTAAATGTACCAAGTGAACTTGTTGCACCGTCACTATAGCTTTGACCTGTTACAGTATAAGTAAGGTTAGAGCTGTCAACATCAGTTGCTACAACTTTGCCCTCAGCTACTGTTTGACCAGAAATTTCATCACCTGTTGCATTTGTGCCAATACCTGTTTCACGTACATTAACATCTAACACTGACGCATTAGGATTAGTAGGGTCTGTTGGGTCTGGAACAACAATTTCAGGAGCATCATTTACACCATTAACAGTGATATTCAAAATTTCAGTATCATTTGCACCGTGCGCATCTGTTGTTGTAATATTAAAACTTTCAGTTGCATTTGCGCTGTCACCACCAAGTGCTTGAACAGCTGCTTTTTGTGCATCTGTTACACCAGCAGTATAAGTCCATGAGCCGTCAGCATTAACTGTTAAATCACCATAAGTGCCAGTGATTGTTGTTTGTGCGCCAGCTACATCAGTGTCAACTGCTTGACCGTTAATTGTAATATTTTGTTCAGCTAAAGTATCACCATCAGCATCAGGATCAACAACGCTTAAAGTTCCGCTAACTGTTTGGTCAGCTAAATCATCTTCTGTTACTGTTGTATCACCGATTGGGGTAATTGTAAGGGTAGGAATATCGTTTGTGCCAACAACTGTAATTGTAATATCAACTGTTGTTGTACCACCAAAGCCATCGCTAACTTCAACTGTAAAAGTTTCAGTTTCAATTTGACCATTATTTAAAGCATTTACGCCAGCACTTGCATCAGATAAAGTATAAGTAAAGTTACCGTCAGCATCAATGCTAAAGTTACCATAAGTACCTGTTGGGTTATTTACACTGTAAAATAAATTGTTTTGCTCAGCATCAGTTGCTACAACTTGACCAGTTGCAGTAGCTACACCGCTATATGCTTGGTTAGGGTCATTTGCAATACTACCATCAGCATTACGACCAACGCCGCTTTCAACTGCAACTAAAGTAGCGTCTTGACCTTCAAGAGTAACAGTTTGAGTTGTTGGAATAACAGCAACAATTGTTGGAGCTGTATTGTCAGTTCCACCAGCTTGTTCACGATCAACAATAACTGAGTCAGAATTTTCGAGAGGTAAACCATCTAAAGAATCAATACCGCCTAATACACCAGAGCTGCTCCAAATATTGAAGCTACCTGCACCAGGCGCACCAGCTGCAGGACCAGCCGCAGGCATTAACTCTTCGCCAAAAGCAGCAAAGAATGCTTCACCAGGGATAATTGCACCATCAATTTCAAACTCTGGCATTACTTCTTCATTATAAACGCCATAGAAGTTATCTAATACAATTTGTCCACCGTCATCAAACGAGAAGACTAAATTGTCGTCAACACGCTCTAAAATTGCATCTTCAACTGGAAAGTTAAAAACAATAGTATCGTCTTGACCAGGAGTAATAGTTTGAATTTGACCTTGAGCAGGTTTTAACAAAGATAAATCAGCCATATGTATCTCCACTTATAGCACCGAGCTATACGTCATAAAAAAAAGCAAACATCATAAGATACAACGAAACCTTACGGCACTTCTCAAACCCACCTAAAACGGAGTGGCGCTAAAAAAGGTCATATCATATAACTTTGCTAATGGATAACAAAATTGCTGTGTTGGGCTAACATAAGGAATGAAAAAAACGGACATTCAATTGTAAGGAGCAACACCTTTACATTAAATAGATGCTTTGCATCATTAATTACCTTACCAATAAATTGTTTTATTAAGTAGGCAACGTGGTTATAGAATAAGCGATTTCAAAACAACTGTCAACATATAAAAAGTATTTTTTTTATATTTATTTTTATCGCATAACAACTTAATATAATTACAGTTAAACTTAGAGTTGTAACTAAAATTAAGTTTATTACTTGTCATTTTGTCTAAGGAATATTTCTGACTATATTATAAAAGACTATCAAACGCAAGTTTTTAGCTTTGCTCAATATTTTTTTTACACACTGTTTTTATTAATAGTAAAGGCTTTTTGAGGTTTGCGAACTTGGCTTGAAAGGCAAAATCTTGCAATAAAGGCGACTACGGCTCTACTAACTCTCATGTCCTTCACTTCTTATAGCATAATTACTCTATTAATCGTTTGTAATTACAACGCTAAAGAACTGCACAATGACCTAGTCATTTTGTTGAAATCGTTTTACAGTTTTTATCAGTTCATACTGTAAATATTTTTTTACTTTTCACTTTTGCAACAATTTTTTACAATTGCTCTAAAATATGCAATGCTGGTATCAAGCTAGCTCTATGTAATTTAATTTTGGGATTTACTCATCTTTCAAAAGTTGAACCTCAAGGTGCATAGTCTTGTTGCCAATTTGCTTATCCAACACATCAGATATAATGAGAATATTCCCCATTCATAAAAGAAGAATGATCAAGGTATTTAGCGCTAGCTTCTGCCACACATTCATTAGGATAAAAGGAACAAATATAGCCGCCTTGTGGTAAGCAAATTATTTCAGCATTTTCTATTGTTTTTTCTTTGTTTTTTTGATTTCAACAAAAACCTTTGTTATAATTTTCTTATCATTCTTAAAAAATATCATTCCTTGCTCAACTGAAAATGTAAGCTCATATTTTGCAATAAGTGCATAAAGTTCGCTTAATTTTTTCCAGTATTCAAAAAAGTCAAAGTTAGCTGAATCACTCAAAAAATTGAACGAAAGGCAAATAAAATACCGCTCCTTTATTTGATTTATATATTCATTTTCGCTAATTTGATTCTTTATATTTTGTGCGTGTTCACATAAATGCTTTTATAGGTTATTTCACCCTTTGGCTCAGGCTGTGAGTCACTTATAGCCTTTGCTATGAAACAATTTTTTGCTGATGGGAAGCAATGCGTTCTAGGTCTTTTTGATATTCCTGCTCGTAGCTATGTTGCCAGAGATATTATGACCTTTTCTGCCCCATATGAGCGATTTAAGGTAATGGTTGAAAATATGGATAGCACATTTTAAATACTTACATCTGGGAAAAACTTCGTAACCGTATGTAGTATTAATAATGCTATTTCATTTTAATCAAAAATTAAGCTCTAAAATCATATAAAACTGCCACTACCGCAGTTCAAGCCCCTTTGCTAAAAAATTGTAATAGGCATTTTTGTCATAGTTCTCAATATTTAACAAAAGGGTCTTGTTGTATGAAAAGACTAGCAAAACTGTAGTGAATAACAATAAAATTAACTTGTCACCACTGTCAATTTAAAATTACATGTGCAAATTTAGGAAGAAATATATTTTTTATTGTGATAATTCAAATGCTATAAGATTTTAAAAAGGTCTTAGCTATAAAATGGGGAGGACGCCTTATCCTAGGCGAGAAATGAAAATGAAAAAATATTTACCAAAGCATCATGCAATTCTTTATAGCACAATTATAAAAAATATTTTAGATATTATTGGAGATTGTTCACACAATAAAATAAAAGAACTTACAGAATCTTATGCACGGTCAAGGTCTGCTAGAATGGCAAAAAGGGCTATATATGATGGTATAGAGCTGAATGCACTTTCATATCTTTCTTACGGCGAATTAGATGTGCCAAAGGAACTTATAGAACGTACTACAAATTTAGATGGTAAAAACGCAGTACAAATTACTACCAAGTGCCCTTGGTATGAGGCTTGGAAAGAAGCTAATCATTTAGAATATGGTAAAGTATTTTGTGAGGTTTTCGATGAAGCTTTAGCAGATGGTTTTCACTCAACTGTTAAAATGAAAGTACCTACAACAATTACTATAGATAATACTCCGTGTAAATTCGTTTTTGAAAACTCATGTTTTTCAGCTGAAGATAAAGCTACTTTACTAACAAGAAATGAGAGAATTAAAAAATCTGCAACAAAGCCTTTTATCTACCATATGGGACATTTGTATACATTCTTTCTTAAAGAGCTTGAGCTTGCTTATGGCGAACAAGGCAATAAAATTATCCTTTGTGCTTTGAAAGAATATGCTGGCTATTTTGATGAAGAGATAGTACAAGATATTTTATCAATGAAAGATATTAATTATGAAGATATCTCAGACTATACTTCAACAAATTAATTTACTAAGAGGAAAAAATGGATAAGCGAAGTTTAGATATAAGAAAAGAACTCTTTTTGCTCAGCGATGAAAAATACAGAAAATTTGCATCTTCGCTTATCCCTGGTTGTGATAATCTTATTGGTGTACGCATTCCACAGATTAGAAAGATTGCAAAGCAAATTGTGAAAGATAATCCTATTGATTTTCTTGATGATTTTGAAGATTCTTGCTTTGAAGAAACAATGCTCATGGGCTTAGTTATCGCCAATTTAAATGAAGATATCGACCTCGTTCTTGAACAAGTGGCTCTATTTATTCCCAAAATTACAAACTGGTCACTCTGTGATTCCTTTTGTAGTGAGCTTAAAATTGTAAGAAAGCACAAAGAAAGAGTGTGGAATTTTTTAAAACGCTATTATCAATCTGATGAATGTTATGAAATTCGATTTGCAGTAGTCATACTTCTGTTTCACTATATTGAAGAGCTATATCTTGATGATATTTTCTTTATTTGCGATATTATAACACATGAAGATTATTATGTAAAAATGGCGGTAGCATGGATACTTTCAATCTGCTTTGCAAAATTTCCTAACGAGACTATGCCCTACTTGCAAAATAATAATCTTGATAATGATACTTATAACAAAGCTCTTCAAAAAATTCGAGAGTCTCTAAGAGTAGATAAAGCTACTAAGGAAATCATTAAAACAATGAAAAGAAAATAGGTAACTCTTGTGAAACAAAATTCTCTTAAACAAAATAAGCAATTTACTCTTACTTTTGAAGAAATGTACGAAGCTGTCCTTCAAAATAATGAAAGCTATGATAACATCTTTTTTTATGCTGTTAAATCTACGGGAATTTATTGTCGTCCTTCTTGTAAGTCCAAAGCCCCTAAAGTTGAAAATACGGAGTTTTTCAAAAATGCAGAAGATGCCCTTTTAGCTGGGTATCGACCATGTAAAAGGTGTCGAAGCGACTTATTAAGTTATAAACCCATGAAAGATATAGCACAAAAGTTAAAAAAACTTATTGATTCTATGTATTATGAAATCAATGAACTTCATAACGAGATGGAAAAAATTCCTTTGTCTAACAAAAGAATGGTTGAAATTTTCAAAGATGAGTATGGAGTAACTCCAAGCTCTTATGTAAATGACTTGCGTTTTACGGAAGCAAAAAGACTACTAGAAAAAAGTAATGATGAAATTATAGACATTGCTTTTGCAGTTGGCTTTGGGAGTTTATCTGCTTTTTATAGATTTTTTAAAGAAAGAGCAAATATGTCGCCTGCGGCATATAGAAAAGGGCTGAAATAAAGAGATAATACTCCGCAAGATTCTAATGTTTTTTTTGTGGAATAAAGAGATATAAGTGAGCAATTTTTATGTATTTTGAATATTCAGACAAAGAGATAAGCTATCTTAGCAAGAAAGATAAAAAATTTGCATATGCTATAGAAACTATTGGCTTTGTGCAAAGACCTATTGATAATGATATTTTCACGGCAGTCATACGAGCCATTATAGGGCAACAAGTTTCTAGAAAATCACGAGAAACCGTTTTCAAAAGAATACGCGAGGGACTTAATGGCATTAATGCAAAGTCAATTCACTTTGCAACAGTTGAAGATATTCAAGCCTTTGGCACAACTTTCAAAAAAGCCGAATATATAAAAGATTTTGCACAAAAAGTGTATGATGAAGAAATTGATCTTGATGTATTGCATACAATGTCAGATAAAGAAGTAATTACAGAGCTTTCAAAGTTAAAAGGCATCGGTGTTTGGACTGCAGAAATGTTATTATCAAGTGCTTTAAAGCGTATGGATATTTTTAGTTTTGGTGATATTGCAATACATAGAGGCTTAAGAATGCTCTATAGGCATAAAGATATTTCAAAAGAACTTTTTGAAAAATACCGTAAGCGTTATTCGCCTTATGGCACAGTGGCAAGTGTGTATTTATGGGCAATTGCGGCAGGTGCAATTCCTGAACTTTACGATCCAAAAGACAAGAAAAAGGTATATACACAAGTTGAAAATTCGGTGGATTATTTCTAATATGGATTTTTGAGATAAAACTTTAACGCAATATATTTCAGCCCTCTAAAATCTATTGCGTTGAAGTAATAAATACTATATTAATCATTCAAGCTCTATTAGTTTAAAGGTTTTATATGCATTACTTAGAAAAATATGGAATAAGTGAGAGATTCATTGCACTTGCAAGTCAATTTCCAAACTTAGAATTAGCAAGAATTGTTGCTCAATACAAGGGAATTTATAGAATTGCCAGCGAACAAGGTGAAACGCTTGCAGAAATTTCAGGAAAATTCAGCTTTGAAGCAAGTAAACTCACTGACTACCCTGCTGTCGGTGATTATGTGATGGTGCAAAACGATAATGATGCTGAGCGAGCAATCATTCATCATGTCCTCCCTCGTAAAAGTACATTTCAAAGATCTGCTGTTGGAGTAAGTAATCAATTTCAAATAGTTGCTACAAATATCGATATTGTTTTTTTATGCATGTCTTTGAATAATAATTTCAACTTAAACAGATTAGAACGATACATTTCAATAGCTTGGGATAGTGGAGCAAGCCCTGTTGTTATTTTGACAAAATCAGATTTGGCAGGCGATAAGCTTCATGAACTTATTCAGCAAGTTGAAAGCATTACTCTTTATACCGATATTATTACACTTTCCATGTATGATGATGACATAAAATCAAAATTTGCTCCCTTTATAAAACATGGAATTACTGCAGCTTTTATTGGTTCGTCAGGCGTAGGAAAATCTACTCTTATCAATAAACTTTTAGGAAATGATACCATAGCCACGCAAGAAATCAGTTTTGACGACAAGGGAAAACACACAACAACAGGGCGAGAAATTTTCTTGCTTGAATCTGGCGGAGTACTTATTGATACTGCTGGAATGAGAGAAATCGGAGTTGACAACGCAGACTTATCTTCTTCATTTTCAGATATTGAAGAGCTTGCCGAAAAATGCAAATTCAAAGACTGTACACATAATTCAGAACCGAATTGCGCCGTGAGAAAAGCAATTGTAGACGGAGTAATTAGCCAAAGACGATTTGATAATTATCTAAAAATATTACATGAAAATTCTTATGAGGGGCTTTCTGCAAAAGAAAGGGAAGAAGCGAAACTTAATAGAATGTTTAGTGAAGTCGGCGGTATGAAAAACAGCCGTAATGCCATACGAGAAAAACAGAAAAAGAGGTATTAAGCTATGGAAAAATATTTTTTTGAAGCTTTTGAAAATATGGACAGACTAGGTCCAGGGAGTGAGAACTCAACTCTTGATGCTGTAAAACATATTGATATTACACGTAAAGTTAAAATTTTAGATATAGGTTGCGGTGTTGGTACACATACTTTTTTGCTTGCAAATAAAATTACAAATGCTGAAATTATAGCTATTGATAATAGTCAAAATTTTATAGATAAGTTCAACAAAAGTGCGAAACTTCTCAAGCTTGATGACAGAGTAAAGGGTATTTGCATGTCAATGTTTGAAATGACATTTGAGGATAACAGTTTTGATTATATTTTTGCTGAGGGATCTATATATATTGCAGGCTTCACAAATGGGCTTTCAGATTGGAAAAGATTATTAAAAAAAGATGGACTTATTATTTGTAGCGAAATATCTTGGACAAGCGACAATCCATCACCTAAAGTAAAAGATTTTTGGGCTAATAATTATCCACAAATGGATAATATTACAAATAAAATTGCTCAAGCTGAAGATTTAGGGTATAAGCTTATTGAATATTTTCCATTAGCTAAAGAAGCATGGACAGATAATTATTATATTCCACTCCAAAAAAATATCAATAGCATGAAAACAAAATATATAGGTGATGAAACAGCCTTGGAAGTTATTGATATTATTCAAGAAGAAATTGATATATACTCAAAGTTTAACAGTGAATACAATTATGTATTTTATGTATTACAAGCAAGGAGCAACTAATGAAAACACCTTACGAAATACAGTATACAGCCTTTTTAAATGCAGGTGAACCTTATGACGAAAGACATGCAAGACTTTATGCACAATTAGCTGATGATCTTACTGCAAGCGGTTCTTTCTCTTTCGTATATGAGGGAGTGGCGCACGCTTGCTATACACCTCTTGTTTTAGATGAAGCTTCGCACTTAAAATGTTATATACTTGCTCCTATTGCAGTCTTGCCAGAATGTCAAAACAAAGGCTATGCAACACGTCTTATGACAGAAGCAGAAAAAGAGCTACAAGCAGATGTGATATTTGTGCTGGGCGACCCAATGCACTATGCACGCCGTTACAACACGCCTCATAAGGTAAAATTTCCTGTTGAAACAAATGCACCGACTGATTGCTGGTTTGCTCGTGAGCTTACTGAGGGGGCTTTGGCAAAAGCTGGTGAAACACCTTCCACAATCTTAGGACCTTTTGCAAACCCTATTATGTGGAAAGAACCTAGTGAACAA
>CAYJPK010000074.1:0-10312 GCA_964372035.1 uncultured Desulfovibrionaceae bacterium
ACAAAATTGTTGTAGGGCAGTTATAAAATCCTGGAATAACATTAATTACTCTACCATCTGGTGGAATAAGGGCACAATTGCCATGGTCTATTACAGCTCTGGTACTTAATAATCCTTTAGGGTATGGCATAAAAACCTCTTTTTTTAATTGTTGACAAATATTGTTAGATAAAACTCAAAGTAAAATTTAAACTTTGAGTCAACTAAAAAACTACATTACTGTAAATAACTTAATACGTTGCTAAGCAACAAATTTTGATAACTCTACATAAAAATTTATTAAAATACAAACATAAAATCAACAAAAATGTGTTTTGTTTATATAAAAATATGTAGAATATCATGGAATACACGTTTTTTTCTATACGGCTAAAAGCAAGAATTATACCAACATTATACTAAAATTTATGATTTAGCCTATACTCAACGCTAATAGCTAGCAAAAACACACATAAAACTTTTAACTATTTAACCCATTGTAATGTATAAAAAGTTATGGTATGTTAATGGCATTAAAATTGCTATAGTAGTTTTAGTGTTTTGGCTAGAGGTTTTTTTTATAATAGTTATGCAAACTTTGGAGTTTAATTTATGAAAAGATTATTAATTGCTTTATTTGTAACTGTGGCATTTGTATCAACGGCTTTCGCTAAAGACCCAATTGTATTGAAGGCGACTCACTCTGCTAATATTAACGAGCCTTATCACATTGGCTTTCAATATTTTGCAGATAAAGTAAAAGAAAAAACTAATGGTGAGATTGTAGTTGAAATTTTTCCTAACAGTGTATTAGGCAATGAAATCGAAATGGTTGAAGGCGTTTTACTTGGCAATGTTGATGTTGCTGTTGTATCTAATGGTGTTTTAACAAATTTTGTGCCAGAGCTAAAACTTTTTGACTTACCTTATTTATTTGATAGCAGAGAGCATCTTTATGAGGTTGTTGATGGTGAAGTTGGCAAAGAACTTCAAAAGCATATTGAAAAGAAGGGTTTTGCACTTTTAGCTTTCTATGAAGTAGGTATTCGCCATGCAATGACTACTAAAAAAGCAATTAACTCTATTGATGATTTAAAAAACATGAAAATTAGAACAATGGAAGTTCCTGCTCATGTTGAATCTTTCAATCAATTTGGTGCAAAAGCAACTCCACTTGCATACGGTGAACTGTACAGTGCATTGCAAGCAGGTGTTGTTGACGGTGCTGAAGCTGCAAACTCAAACTACTATTCAAAACAATTTTATAAAGTTGCTCCTTACTGGGCACAAATTGGTTGGACTATGCTAGTTGGTGATGTTTTTATGTCAGCTGAAAGATTGAATAGTCTTTCAAAAGAACACCAAAAAGCAATTATGGAAGCTGCGTTAGAGTCAGCAGCTGTTGAGCGTAAAGCTTATGCTGATACAGATAAAGCTCTTTTAGATCAACTTAAAAAAGAAGGTGTTACAGTAACTTACCCTGATCCAGCACCATTTAGACAAGCTTCTAAAAAAGTTTATGATAAATATGTTACTGATGATAATACAAAAAAATTATTAGATTTAATTGAAAAATCAAGAAAGTAATATTAACTAAATTAGTAGGTAAGTACTCATGATAAAATATATTGAAACACCGATGAACATCTTGCGAAGTATAGTTCATTTTTTGGTAGTGTTACTTTTTCTTTACATGCTTTGTGCAATTTTGACTCAAGTGCTTGGACGTTATCTTTCAACTTACTTTGATTTTTCAATTGCATGGACAGAGGAAACAGCGAGATTTGCTCAAATTTGGATGATCCTTTTAGGCACTGGCATAGCTATGCAAAACAAAATGCACGTAGGTGTTGATATTATTTTGCAGTACTTACCTAAAAAAGTTAGCTATGGTGTTATGATTGTAACTGCTGTTGCTAGCTTAATTTTCTTAATATTAACAATTGTTGGTAGCTTTAAATTGATTGCTATTGGTAGAATACAAACTTCTAGTGCAGCTGGTATTCCTATGTGGATTGTTTATTATGCTATGCCAATCGGCTTAAGCTATTTTGCAATTGAACTTTGCCTTTCAACTATAAAGTCAATTTGCCCTTGTGCTGAAACAGAAAATGAACTAGCAGAATTAACTGACAATGAAAGTGAGGTGGCAAAATGAGTATAGTATTCTTTCTAGTATTTTTGCTGTTTATCTTTTCTGGAACACCAATTGTTTTTGCCCTAGGTTTGACAGCTGTTGTTTTCATGTATTTAACTGGCGTGCCACTTACAACTAATGCACAAAGAATGATTGCTGGGATTAATAGCTTTCCTATTATGGCTATTCCATTCTTTATTTTAGCAGGTCAAATTATGGAACGAGGCGGTATCGCCAGAAGAATTATTGACTTTGCGGCTGCACTTGTTGGTTGGTTGACTGGTAGTTTGCTTTTAGTAACTCTAGTTGCAGGAACAGGTTTTGCTGCTGTTTCAGGCTCTGGTTCAGCTGCAACAGCTGCAATTTCATCTATTGTGTTACCAGAAATGCGTAAGCGCAAATATGATATTGATTTTTCAGCAGTTATATTGGCTTCAGCTGGAGTTCTTGGTCCAATTATTCCACCAAGTATTATGATGATTATTTTAGCTACAAGTTCAAGTATTCCAATTTCAGTTGATGCTTTATTCTTAGGTGGTGTTGTGCCTGGTGTAATGATGGCTGGAGCGCTTATGGTATATTGCTGGTTTGTAGCAAAAAAGGGTGGTGAAGCTTATAAGGAATCTGAACCATTCACGTTTTCAAGATTGTTTAAAACAGCAGTCAGTGCAATTCCAGCCTTTATGATGCCGGCAATTATAGTTGGTGGCATAGTGGGCGGATTTTTTACTCCAACAGAAGCAGCTGCAGTTGCAGTTTTTGTTGGAATTATAATTAGCTTGTTCGTTTATAGAGAAATTACAATTAAGGATTTATATCCGATTATTATTAAATCAACGAGCCTTTCAGCATCTATTATCATTATTATTGCAACAGCAAGTGTTTTTTCCTGGTTGATTGCAAGTAATAGGATTCCAGATCAAATGGCAGATCTTCTAGTTTCGTTTTCTTCTTCGCCTATAGTATTCTTAATTCTTTTTAACGTGATGCTAATTTTTATTGGTATGTTTATGGAAAGTAATGCAGCTATTTTGATTTTAGTGCCTGTATTAATGCCAATTGCGGTTAACCATTTTGGTATTGACCCTGTGCATTTAGGCGTGCTTATGGTTGCTAACCTTTCAGTTGGTATGTTAACGCCGCCATATGGTATTTGTTTGTTTGTAGCATCAAGTATTGCAGGGCGAACAATTGGACAATTAACCAAAAAAGCTTGGATACCAATAGGTATTTTTATGCTCATATTACTTGTTATGACATATGTACCTGCAACAATAACATGGTTTCCATCATTATTTATGTAATTAATTTAGGAGTTTTTTATGAAAAGATATGAAGGTTCAATGGCAGTTTGTATCACACCTTTTACTAATGGTGGTGACGATGTCAACTATGATTCACTTGAAAAATACGTTGAATGGCAAATTCAAAATGGTAGCCCAGGCTTAATATTTTTAGGTAGTACTGGTGAGTTTTTGTCAATTTCTGAGCAAGAACGTATTAAAATAACTGAAACTGTTGTAAAAACTGCTAATAAAAGAATTCCTATTTTTATGGGAACTGCAGCTGAAGATACTCGTGAGGCAGTAAGACTTAGCAAACAAGCGCAAGATCTTGGTGCTGATGGGCTTATGATTATACCTCCATTTTACTGTACTCCAACTGTTGATGAGCTTTATGTTCACTACAAAACAATTTCTGATGCTGTTGATATTCCTATTATGGTTTATAATAACCCAGCAACTTCAAATGTGGATTTAACACCTGAAATTATGGAGCGTTTAAGCCCAATTGAAAATGTACTTTACATGAAAGAATCAACAATGGATCCTACTCGTATTCGTGATATCAGACTATTATGTGGCGATAAACTAACTGTTTTTGGTGGTATAATGGGTTATGAGTCATTTTGTGAGGGTGCACTTGGTTGGGTTTCTGTTGCGTCAAATGTAATTCCATTTGAAACAGCAGAGATTTATAATAAAGTTAAAGCTGGTGACTTAAAAGGCGCATATGAAATCTATATTAAATACCTTCCAATTATTAAATTTGTCGGTGGTATTTGGTATGTTGGTGGTACTAAAGCACTTCTAAACTGTATGGGACTTGATGTTGGTGATCCACGTCCTCCACGCCTTCCTGCTCCAGCAGATTTACAGGCTCAAGCAGCTGAACTTGTTAAAAAATTCGATTTAAAATTTAAACTTTAAGGAATATAAAATGAGTGATGCAGCAAAAGAAATTTTTACAATTTTAAGCAATTTGGTTGCCATTCCATCTGTATATCCGCCCGGCAATACTAAAGATTTATGCGATTATATAAAAAAGTTCTTAGATGATTGTGGCTATGAAACCAAATTGATTTCACAAGATGGTATTGTTTATAATGTTATTGCTAAATTAAGTGCAAAGGGTAATAAAAAACCTCAACTTGCTTTCAATTGTCATATTGATACTGTTGATATAATTGATAGAAGTGCATGGCTTAGTGATCCTTATGTAGCAAGTCTTCGTGATGGACGTGTTTATGGTCTTGGTGCAAATAATTGCAAAGGTCCTGCTGCTGTCCAAATGTATATTGCAAAAGAAATTGCAAAACAAGGCATCACAAAAGGTGAACTAGTCTTTACTTTTTGCGGTGATGAAGAAGCACTGGGTACAAAGGGTACAGAACTTTTAAGAGTTGAAAAGCATATTGAGCCTGATATGTTAGTTGTTGGCGCTCAAACCGAAAATGCACTTATCACTAGAGAGCGTGGCGTATCATTTTTAGAATTAATGACTTATGGTAAAAATGCTCATGCTGGCGAACCTAGCCAAGGTGATAATGCTATTATGCGTATGATGCGTCTTATTTCAGTAATTGAAAAAGAATTGCTTGGTGAGATTGAAAAACGTAATTTTGATGGCTTACAATCAACTTTAAGTATTGGCGTAATTCAAGGTGGAACTAATCCTAATGTTGTGCCATCATCATGTAAAGTTCTTATTGATCGTCGTTTCTTGCCAAAATCAGAAAGTCTTGAAACAATGTATAATGAACTTTTAGCAACACTAGAAAAAGCCGGTGAACCAAAAGATAGTTATAAATTAACTTTACTTACTGGCACAAATGGTTTTTCTGCACCAACTGATGGTGTGCTTGTTAGCAGTTTATTGCAGGCAGTTAAAGATGTAACTAAAAAAGAGCCAAAAATTGTTGACTGTGTAGGAGCTTTTGACGGTCGTTTCTTTGCTAATGACGGCATTGAAATTGTAAACTTTGGAGCAGGTGAGGGCAACGAGGGGCATAAAGATAATGAATCTATTAACCTTGAGCAAATGGTCGAATCTGCTGATATTCAACTTGAACTTATTAAAAAAGTTTTAAATTAATTTAAAATACGATCTGTATTAATTTACAGATCGTATTTTTTTATTCCTATAGGTCTAAGGAGCTTTGTATGCGTAGCAAGCAAGTCAAAAAATTTAATTCTGAGCTTACAATATATTATGATGGTGAAGCAATTAAGGCATATGACGGTGAAACAGTTGCCTCTGCCATTATTAATAGTGATAGAAAAATTGGGCGTTATACTCAATCTTGCAATAAACGTAGTGTGTTTTGTGGCATGGGTGTATGTTTTGATTGTTTAGCAATAATTGAAGATGTTGGAGCTGTTCGTACGTGCATGACAAAAGTTAGTGATGGAATGCGCATTAACTCATGGGCAAAATCTGGACTTATGGAAATTGATAAGTTGCCAACTCTTTGCAATGACCCAAAAAGCTTTTTAGAGCATAAAAAATGCCAAGTTGCAATTGTTGGAGCTGGTATTGGTGGCTTAGAGGCTGCTATTAAATGTCGCGAAAAGGGTCTTGATGTTTGGATTATTGATGAACGCCCAGCACCAGGAGGGCAATATTATAAACAACCAAGTCCAGCCATTTTAAAATCTGATCTTAACCCCTGGACGCTAGAGGGAAAAGAATTGATTCAAAAGGCACGAGATTTAGGCTGTAAAATTTTATCAGGTGCGCTTGTTTGGCGTGCAAATAAGATTGGTGATGATATTGAACTGTCAATATTTTATGGTGGCGAGGCATTTTACTTATGTCCAGAGCATCTAGTTATTGCTACAGGAGCCTATGATGAACCGTATCCAATGCCCGGTTGGACCTTACCAGGTGTCATGACAGTCGGTGGTATCCAAAGCTTAATTACATCATATGGGACAGTTCCAAAATCTCCAATTGTGTTATGTGGCAACGGTCCTCTATTATTGCAAGTTGCTAGTGAGATCATTGATTCAGGAGCAAAAGTTTCTGCTGTTGTGTCAGCTTCTGGAACACCATTTTCGCTACTACCACATTACTTTGGAACATTATGGAATAACCCAGAACTTACTATACAAGGTGCTAAATACCTAGCTAAATTAATTAAAAATAAAGTTCCATTAATCACAAACCATATAGCTGTTTCTGTGCTTGGAGATGAAGAGGCTAGTGGCGTTGTTATTGCTCCTGTAGATGTTTATGGTAAGGCTGACCTGTCACAACAGCGTGAAATAAAAGCTGAAACAGTTGGCATTGGCTATGGCTTTACTCCATCAACTGAACTTGCAAGGCAGCTTGGTTGTGAACACACTGTTTCTGAGGATGAGAAGTTTAATTTATTTGCAAAAAGAAACATGTGTGGTGAAAGCTCAATTTCAAATGTTTATATAGTAGGTGATTGTGGTTCAATCAATGCATCTAAGGTCGCAAAAGCTCAAGGAAAACTTGCAGGTATAAGCATTTTGGAGCAAATGAATATTGAACATGGTTTTGATGTAGAAAAAGTTGATGCAGTTAAGCAGTATGAAAAAAATATGCGCTTTCAAGAACATGTGAATAAAATATTTTATGCCCGTCCTGATTTTTTATCTTTTTGTGATGATAATACTTATATTTGCCGTTGTGAAGAAGTTACGATTGGTAAGTTAAAGAAAATAATTGAAGATGGTGTTCATGATTTAGGCGCAATTAAACGCTTAACTAGAATTGGTATGGGTAGATGCCAGGGGCGCTATTGCTTACAAAATGTTGCTAAAGTCCTTGAACTCATGACAGGCAAAAAAATTGCCGCTGATAAATATATTATACCGCAAGCACCACTAAAACCAATTCCTATTGCTGCCTTAACGGTTGAAAAGCCAGAATGGGGAGGGCACAAACATTCTTCTTTGCGTGAATTATCAGCCGATACACGACCAAACACCTTTTTAGGCGAAGAAGAAATCATTATTATCGGTGCTGGTGTTGCAGGTTGTAGTACTGCGTATTTCTTAGCTAAAGAAGGTAAAAATGCATTAGTAATTGATAGAGGACCAGTTAACGGTCAAGCTTCTGGCGGTAACGCTGGTAGCATGCATGTGCAACTCCTTTCTTTTGATTTTGGTAAAAAGGCTGAAAAAGGTGGAGATCCTGCGCTTAAAACCTTATTGCTTCAAAAAGAATCCGCTCAAATTTGGGCTACGCTAGAAAAAGAATTTAATGCCGACTTTGAAATTAAGACTGTTGGTGGGCTTATGATGGCTGAAAATTTAGAACATGTTTCTTTTTTAGAAGATAAATCAAGCCGTGAACGTAGCGTTGGGATTGATGTTCATGTTATTAATCAACAAGAGCTTAAGGATATGTTGCCACTAGTCTCTGACCATATGGTGGCTGCTGCCTTTTGTCCTGAAGAGGGGAAAATCAATCCGCTAAAAGCAACTCAAGGCGTATACCTTGAAGCTAAAAAGCTAGGACAACGCTTTAAAACTAATATTGACGTTACATCAATTATAAAAGAAAAAGATGGTAGTTTTAGAATAAATACGAGCTCAGGGTATTTTAAAACTAAAATTATAGTGAACTGTGCTGGTGCATGGGCCTCACAAATTTCAGGCATGGTTGATAAGGCTATTCCAGTTTATGGAGCACCACTTCAACTTGTTGTAACTGAGGCACTTGAGCAAAGTGTACCATATTTACTGGCTCATGCTGATAGACATTTAACTATGAAGCAAATGAAAAATGGCAATTTCATCATTGGCGGAGGTTGGACTGCAACTTATAATGAAGTTACAAAGCATCCAACTAGTTTACGTGACAGTCTTGAGGGCAATTTATGGGTTGCAAAAAGAGTTATTCCTAGTTTGGCTGGTGTTCAATTTATTCGTTCATGGGGCGCAATGAATATTAATATTGATGGTGCACCTATCGTTGGTGAAATGCCAAACGTTAAGAATTTCTATAATACTGTAACTTCAAACGGTTATACTCTTGGTCCAATCATGGGCAGAATTACAACTGATTTGATTGTGCATGGCAAGACAAATTGGGATATTAGTGACTTTACTTTAAGTCGTTTCTAAATAAGGACTTTTTTATGATAAAAGCTGATTTAATTATTAAAGGTGAAAATATTGTATTTGAAAATGGTATGGCAAGGGGTGCGATTGCAATTAAAGCTGGAAAAATTGTCGGTGTATCAAGTGACGCACAGTGGTTTGATGCAAACGAAATTTTCGATGCAAAGGATTTAGTTGTTTTGCCAGGTCTTGTTGATACTCATGCTCATATGTGGGATCCACACCCTGTAACAGAGCGAGAAGATTGGTATACTGGAACACAAACTGCTGCAAGTGGTGGTATTACAACTGTTATTGAAATGGCACAAAGTGTTCCACCTGTAACAAATAGAGAAAGTTTTTTATTTAAAAAGAATATTGCTAAGAGCAAAAGCGTTGTAGACTTTGCTCTTTGGGGTGGTGTTACTGGTGGGCTAAAACCTGACTTTAAGGGTATGATTGAAGAAGGCTGCACAGGGATTAAGTCTTTTACAGCTTGGTTTGGATCTGAATATGCTAGCCTAAGTGACTATGAACTTTTAACTTATATGCAAGAACTTGCAGAGCTTAATTGCTTTATGGGGATACACTGTGAAAATACTAACATTGCTGATGGTTATCAAAATAAATTAATTGAGCAAGGAAATTTTACTGGCAAAGCTCATGAACTTTCACGACCTGAAATTGGTGAACTAGAAGCAATATCTAGAGTACTACTTTTTGCAAAACACACTAAGTGTAAAGTAGTTATTTTGCACTTATCAACGCCAAAAGCCTTTGAAATTGTTAGAAAAGCAAAGCATGATGGGGTTGAAGTTTATGTTGAAACGTGCCCGCATTATCTCTCAATGAATTTAGATGATTTAGAGCGCTTGCATGGAATGGCAAAATGTGCTCCGCCAATTCGTAGTGAAGAATGTAGACTTGGCTTGTGGGAAATGCTCAAAAAAGGTTATATTAACTCCATAGGTTCTGACCATTTTCCTTTCTTAGATGAAGATAGAACAAAACATGGTAATAATATTTTTGCAATGCCATCTGGTATGGTTGGTTATGATACTGTTTTGCCAATTATGATTGATGAGGGAATCCACAGACAAAATATAAGCTATGAATTATTAGCTGAAATTTGCGCTACAAATCCAGCTAAAATACATGGAATTTATCCACAAAAGGGTAGTATTCATATTGGTGCTGATGCAGATTTTGCAATTGTTGACCCAAATGAAACTTGGACCTATACTTACAAGAATGCCTTTATCAAGGCAAAGATGAAGCAAGGACCACATGAGGGGAAAAAATTCAAAGGAAAAGTAAAATATACTTATATTCGTGGAAATCTTGTTTATAAAGATAATGAAATACTTAAAGAAGCTGGATTTGGAGAATTTGTAAGACCGAATTAATATCTTTTCTTAAGCAAGATAAAAAAACAGCACTATTATAAGTTAAGCTTGTAATAGTGCTATTTTTTTAGAAAATATTCCTCTAAGGTGCTATTAGTACTAAACCTTTGCAGGCACATATAAAAACAATAAATTGCGTCGGTTTTTTTACTTGTATAGTATTTTAAGTTGACGTCACTACAGTCAACTTAAGCAAAGGCACACTTGCTCCAGCACTTAACAGTGCAATAAAATGGCACTTATGCTTTCACAGTGATTGCCTGCTAGCACAGTCAATGATAGTAATTTAATCTGAAATTACTATAGTAAAATAAAACACAATTAAAACGTTATTTTTTTTCTTTAAGTACACTTTGATATATTTTATCAAGCCTGTTTGCCATGGCATGGCAGGTGAAATGTTCAATGCGATTGCTTGTATCAACTGGCAACTT
>CAYJPK010000075.1:0-3062 GCA_964372035.1 uncultured Desulfovibrionaceae bacterium
ATTAAAATAAAACAAAAAAATTAAACTTCTTCAGCACTTATAGTAGGAAACTTCTCAATAAAATCATCACGTCTTGGCGCAAAAAAATCATAAATAATACTATCTTCTAAAGCCAAACCACCATGCTCTTCATTAGCCGCAAACTCAATAAGCTCGCCTGCCTTAACGATAACTTCCTTCCCACCAACATTAAATTGAATCGCTCCAGAAATAACGCAAGCGAATTGTTCTTGTGGGTGAGTATGAGTTGCTAAAACAGCGTCCTTATCCATGTGCCATATTGCAAGAGTCATATTCTGCGCATGAATCATTTTATTTTCTGCACCTGGTGCAGCCTTAGTAAAAGCATGTAAATCTGGTTTATAAAATTTCATAAACTCCCCTTTTATATATAAATTTAAAACTTTATAAAGTTATAGCTACTGCGCATTTCTAGAATATTTATGTTGCACTACTGGCTTACAGCCAAGGCTTAAAAGACGCAAATAAAGCTCACGCCCGAGCCATGCGTCAGTTGCAGCATAACGAATTTGGCGTGGCTCTAATTTATCACGCTCCCAATTGGAACATTGTGCATTTTTGCTAATTCTAAATCCTAATAAATTAGCTGTCATATTGCGAAGACCAATTGTTTTTATGCCAATGCTTTGCGCCATTGCACCTAAATCAGCAACTCCAGCCGGGCTAAATTGATGAAGTCGCATAAGACCATTCATATCTTCATTAATTGCAACACCAGCTTTTATAATGCTTGGATTAGCAAGCAAGGAAGCAAGGATTTCACCAAAAGGCACGCAATTAAGCTGAATCAAATATGCATTTTTAGCCCCTGCTAACTGAACTAGAGCAATCGGGCTAATGTAGCCTTTACGAAAGACAGGTCGAGTTTCAGTGTCAAAGCCTAAAACGTCTTCCTTACTAAGTTCGCTAACAGCGTCAATTAATTCATTTTCTGTACGCACAACATGAATAGGTCCCTCATAAAATCCAAGGGCAAGGTCATTAATATATTCGGGGCTTAGGCTTTCTTTATGCATCAGTGCAAGGTCAGTTTCTACATTAGAAACTGGGCTTAAAAGCCTATTTAACCATGCATTAGCATACATTTCTCCTATTAATTTTTTATCCATTCTATTTTCCAATACAAAAAGTTGCAAAAATATTATTTAAAACTTCGTCAGCAGTGCTCACACCAATTACATCACTTAAAAGATAATGCGCGCTTTCTAAACGAACAGAACATAAATCCCAAGGAGTAAAAGCTTCAAGCTCTTGAATTAATTCTACTAACTCTAGCTTTGCCTTGCGTAGAGCCTCTGCTTGACGAATATTAGGAACAAGTAAATCAGCACTAGGTTCATTATTACTTTCAAGCACCATTTTTTTAATGCTAGCAGTAAGTTCTTCTAGACCTTCGCCCTTATTGGCACTTATGCTAATTTTTTGAGCCTTATTAAAAATTTCATCATTTATCCAAGGTGCAAGCTCTGAAATATCAATTTTATTCCAAACCAAAATCATTGGAAGTTCTTGAAATTCAAGATAAATTTTCTTTACCTGCTCAAAATCAGGATTTGCACCATCTATCATAAGCAAAACAATATCTGCCTCACTAATGATTTTACGCCCAAGGTCAATACCCTCGGCTTCAATTATATCAGCACCATCACGAATACCTGCCGTGTCAATGAATTTGGCATTAATACCATCTAAATTCACAACTTCTTCAAGGTAATCACGAGTTGTGCCTGGGCTTGCGCTAACTAAAGCACGTTGTCTACCTAATAAGGCATTTAAAAGACTTGATTTTCCAACATTGACCGGTCCTGCTAAAGCAACTGTTAAGCCAGTATTATAAATTTGAGTTCTTTTATAATTTTGCAGTAAAAGTTCGATATTATTTATAATTTCATCAAGACTTACTAAAAATTGTTCATGACTTAAAACTTGGTCAACCTCATCATCTGGAAAGTCAACAGCTAAGCACAAAAGCGCACGAAGTTCATCAATTTTATGTTGAAGTTCTTCTATTTTAACTAATAATTGACCTGATAGCCTTGAATTAGCGAAGTTCAACGCTGTTTTGTTAGGTGCGCTGATAAGTTCTGCTATTGCTTCCGCTTGGCTTAAATCAATTTTTTTATTGAGAAAAGCTCTTTTGGTAAACTCACCTCGCTCTGCTAAGCGTGCGCCACATTCGCAAATGCTCTCAAGGATTAAACCAAGCAAAACAGGGCTTCCATGTCCCTGAAATTCAACAACATCTTCACCAGTAAAACTATTAGGACCTGCCATAAAAACGGCTAACCCATCATCAAGCCGCTCACCTTTAGAATTACAAATTTCTCCATGATAAAGCATGTGTGATTTAAATTCTGTGAGTTTTTTATAGGGTTTAAAAAGGCGTAACATAATATTATAAGCTTCACTACCGCTTATTCTTATTATGCCGATACCACCTTGACCAAGGGCTGTTGCAAGTGCTGTTATTGTTTCTGTCATATAATATATATAATAAAAAAAAGCGGAGAAGCAATACTTCCCCGCAATAAAAATTTATTTTATGCAACTTCTTTGCGGCGTTGAATAATCACACGCTTAAAAGAACCTACACCAGAACTACGTGTTTGAATATCATGCATATCATGTAATGCCATATGCACAATGCGACGCTGATATGAGCTAAGTGGCTTAGTTGGATAAACTTTACCAGTTGTCTTAGCACGCTCTGCCAAGTTTAGTGCAAGCTCACGTAATTTTTCATCTTGTCTTTCACGGTAATCGCCTGCATCAAGTTGAATACGAACGTTTACACCCATTTTAGTTGATACAATGCGTGATGCTAAATACTGAATACTTGAAAGGGTTTGACCCTCACGACCTATTAAAAGTCCAAGTTCAGCTTCACTACAAATTATTACGTCAACTCTATCATCTCTAACTTCTACCTCAAGCTCAACACCCTCGGTAATCGCTTCAATTAAACGTAAACAAGTAGTTTGTACTAATGAGCAAAGTTCTTCTTGATTAAGACTTGTAAGAAGAACTTTTTCAGCTCTTTC
>CAYJPK010000075.1:3162-7193 GCA_964372035.1 uncultured Desulfovibrionaceae bacterium
TTTCAGCTCTTTCTGCTCTTTCAGGTCTTTCATTTTTTTCAACTTTACTAGTATTTGCACTAGAAGCTTTTTCATCAACATTACGTTTTTTAGCTTCATTTTTTCGAACTTCATTTTTATTAGAAGTTTCACTACGATTTTGCATTTCACGATTATTTTCGTTTTTTGCAAAATCAGCTTTACGCTCTTCAGTGCGCACTTCACGAGCTTGAGTTACTTTTTCACCTTTTTCAAAGCTTTTAGCAACTTTAGGCTTTGCACTACGATTAGCATTTGGCTTTGTGCTTTTATTAGCATTAGGCTTTGTTAAAGTTTGTGCTAAAAGTTCTTCGGCAGAATTAAATGCCACAGCACGTCTAGCCTGAATCTTAGCCTTTTTAACTCCAACTAAACCAAAAATACCAGTCTTAGCATCGTTAATTATATCAATTTCTAATTTTTCACGCTCAGTATCAAAAAATGAACAAGCATCGGCAATTGCGCCATCTAAAGTTTTATTTTCAAAAATCTCAAAGTCCATAGTCTATCAATGTCCTTTATACCTCTTAACGATATTTACGCATAATAATCCACTGCTGAGCAATTGATAATATGTTATTAAATAGCCAGTATACAACAAGTCCAGATGGGAAATTAATAAACATTACTGTGAAAATAATCGGCATTGCAAGCATGATTTTTTGCTGAATCGGCTCACCCATAGGAGGAGATAATTTTTGCTGTAAAAACATAGTTGCACCCATTAAAATCGGTGTAATGTAAAGCGGATCTTTAGTTGATAAGTCAGCCAGCCAAGTAATATCGGTAAATGGTAGGTAATATATAAAATCAGCATGACGTAATTCTAATGAATTAAGAAGCGCTTGATATAAACCAATAAATACAGGAATTTGCACTAAAATAGGCAAACAGCCACTAGCAGGATTAACCCCGTATGTCTTGTATAATTGCATAACTTCACGATTAAGAGCTACCTTATCATCGCCATATTTATCACGCAATTTAAGCATTTGAGGTTGTAATTTCTTCATTTTTTCCATTGAGCTGTAGCTCTTTTGTGATAATGGGAAAAATACAACTCTAATCATAAAGGTAAGCAAGATAATTGCTATACCCCAGTTATTTACATATGAGTGGAAAAGCTCAAGTAAATATAAAAGCGGACGTGCAATTACAGTGAAAATACCAAGATTTACAGAGCTTGCATATTCTGCCGGCGCTGCATCTAACATCTCACGAACCTTTGCACCATACCACCAAGCAGCCTCTAACTCAACTTCGCCACCACTTGGTACTTGTATGCCGTCTCGCTCCATAACAACACCCCAAAAGCCGTCTTGAATACGAGCTTTTAAGGTTAAATTATCAGCATTTAAAGGCGCAACAGTTGTCATGAAATAGTTATTCATAACACCGCCCCAAGAGAATTTACCTTGCTCTTGAATGCCTTCTTCTACTAATTTTTCTTGGTCGGTATAATCTTCAAAGTCTGATTCATCAAGCCATGCAACTAAATTCACATTGTAAGAATCGTCAACATCAAATGCACCGTTACCAGTCTTAAAGCCAACCTTAACAGCTCTCGCAGTATTTGTTCCGCCAAGGGTAAGCTTTTCTGTAATTAAATAAGTATCAGCATCAAAATTAAGTACACGCTTAATTAACATGCCATCAACACTAGCACTAAAAGTTAAACTCTTAACTTCGCCAGTTTTAAGACTAATATCACTACCCTCAAATGCCCATTTGCCAGCTGACCATGATGGTAAGCCGTTAATGGTTAAACCCATTGAGGCTAGCGGATAGTACTTTTCTGAAATAAGACTAACTTGCGGGGAACCAACTGCTATCGTTTCAGAGTATTTTTTAAGTACAAAAGACTTTAAAATACCGCCGCCACTATGAAAAACAGCTGTGTATAATGGAGTATCGACTGTAACTTCACGCCCTTGAGTTGGCTCAAATACAAGCGCAGGGTCAACTGTGTTTGCAGCTGCTTGTGCACTAGGCTGACTGGCTTGAGTGCCAGCTACACTTGAAGGATTCGCATTTTCAGTCACTTGAACCTGCGGAGCAACAGGCGGCTCAACCCAACCCATATATTCAGCAAAATGATTCCAGCCAACTAAAACTATCAAACTAAGAACAACAGCAAGTAACGTTTGTTTACTTTCCATAAAAATTATAACTCCTTTTGTGAGCCACCGCCAGGCGGAACAGGGTCAAAACCGCCTTCGGAAAATGGGTGGCAACGCAAAAGACGCTTTATTGCCAAAAATAAGCCCATTAAAATCCCGCGCTTAAGAATAGCTTGTTTTGCATATTCCGAACAACTAGGGTAAAATCTGCAATTATTACCCAAAAATGGAGATATGCAACGTTGATAAAACAAAATAGGAAGTATAAGTATTTTACGAAATAACATAGTTCCTACGACCTAAAACTTTTTTAGCACCGGCAAAATTTCCTTTTCAGCTAGTGCTAAATCAAGAGCCTTTACATCTAAATGCTTCTTTGGCACAACAACAATATCAGCTTTTTTGAGCAACTTTTGGTTTAATCGAAAACATTCTCGAAGTACACGCTTAACCCTATTTCTAACTACAGCGTTACCAATTTTCTTGCTCACGGCAAAGCCTACACGCCAAGAATCACTCAATACATCACCATGATATACAAAGAGAATAAAATTCGGTGTGTGCCACTTTCTACCCTCATCATAACAGGGTAGAAAATCTTTGCGGCTAAGCAGCCTATTCTTTTTAGAAAAGACTAGGCTGATAATTTTTTACGACCTTTTGCTCTACGGCGGCGTAAAATTGCACGACCAGAAACACTGCTCATACGCTCACGAAAACCATGTGTGCGTTTTCTTTTAATCTTACTTGGTTGGTATGTTCTTTTCATTAAAAATCTCCCAATAATAAAATTTCTGCAAAATCTGCAATATATTATCTAAAAATATTTTTGTGAGTTTCAAAAATATTTAAAAAAATAATCAATAATTAAAGCTAATTAAATTAGCATGTCAAATTTGTTAGAATTTACTTGCTAAAAATCATAACAAATGAACGAAGTTTATTAGCGTATTTTTTAATTTTAGTCAAGCTCATAATTTTAGCCTTTGTAAAGTAAATTTATAAGCATTCTCACTAGTTAAACCATTTAACGCTAATTAATGTTAAAATAAAATAAAAAAATTATTCTGCCATTAATTCGTCTGGTAAATCTACATTAGAATGAACATTTTGAACATCATCATTATCATCTAATGCTTCTAAAAGCTTAAGAACCTTTTGAGCTGTTTCAAGGTCAACTGAAATAGTATTTTGCGGAATCATTGATAATTCTGCTGATAAAAATTCCATTTCTTTTTCTTCAAACGCTTCACGAACTGTGTTAAAATCAGCTAAAGATGTAGTAATTTCAAATACTTCGTCTTCAGCACTAAAATCTTCTGCGCCAAGCTCAAGTGATAATTCCATAAGCTCGTCTTCATTATATTTATCTTTAGCAAAAGTTATAATGCCTTTTCTGTCAAACATCCAGCCAACACAGCCTGTTTCACCCATTGAACCGCCATGCTTTGATAATAAATGGCGAACTTCTGCTACTGTTCTATTACGGTTGTCCGTCGCAACTTCTACAATAATCGCTACACCTGCTGGACCATAGCCCTCGTAATTGATTTCATGTAAATCACCGCCAGCTTCTTGACCAGTACCCTTTCTGATTGCCGCTTCTATCTTATCCTTCGGTAAGTTTACAGACTTTGCAGCCGCAATCGCCGCTCTTAGCCTTGCATTTGAAGCCGGATCTCCACCACCTTTTGCAGCAATAATGATTTCTTTTGCCGCCTTTGTAAACGCTTTACCACGTTTTGCGTCTTGTCTGCCTTTACGATGTTGGATATTAGCCCACTTACTATGACCTGCCATAATAACCCCTTAATATATTTTGTTTAAATGTGGCTTTGCCACTTTTATTATTTGTTAATATCTTCGATATTTCTTTTTTTATTCGCTTACGCT
>CAYJPK010000075.1:7293-10091 GCA_964372035.1 uncultured Desulfovibrionaceae bacterium
TTCAGTTTCGTCGGTATTATTCACCATATCATACACACGATGCTTAAAGTCCATGCCTACAAAGAAGGTTTCCTTGCTCTCAACACGTGAGCTCTTAGGCTTATAGGATTTTACAAAATTAAAAGCCTTGCGCATTTCAACAAGTAATTCTTGAACATCTGGACCCATAAATATTTTTACAATAAAACTACCGCCAGTCTTTAAGTGCCGATTAGCTAGGCTAAGAGCCTCAAGGCAAAGCTCAAGTGAACGAGTTTGATCTGTAAATTTTGTGCCAGTTGTACGAGGTGCCATGTCGCTTACAATAACATCAAATAAGCCGATTTCTTGCAAAGTGCTAGAAAATTCAGGCGTGTGATTAAAAACATCAGCAACAAAAAATTTAACTTGTGGTGGAAAAACTGTTTCAGTTGTTTGAATATCACAAGATACAACTAAACCCTTTTCTCCAACTTTTTTAGCGGCATACAATGTCCATGAACCAGGTGCAGCACCTAAATCCATAACTCGCATTTTTGGCTTAAAAATATTGAACTTTTTATCAATTTCTTGTAGTTTATAAATAGAGCGAGCTGGATAGTTTTCATGCTTTGCTCGTAAAAAATAATGGTCACGGTATTGTTTCATAATCTTGTTAACATAATAGAGAATTAGAAAAATGGCAATAACTCAAATACAAGAATTTTTAAATAGACCGCAACGCACTGCAATAATTGATGAAATTGGAAATTCTCGCTCGCTTTCAACTGGAAAATCAGCCTATGAGCAATTACAAAGCGGTGAAGATATTCTACTTTTAGGGCTTGGAGTTGATCTTGCGTATCTCAAATCTTTAATTAAAAATGACAAAAATAGTAAAGAAAATCCTAAAATATACTATCTTGATAGTCCCGATTTTACTGCGCAAATGACAATTAGCTATCACGAAGATATTCCTAATGACTGGATTAGAATTAGCCATGATAAAGACACAGAATTATTGAATTTATTACTCAAAAATGCCAGCGTTTATCGTTATATTCAGAATTTAGTCCTTTTTAATAGTTTTTGGTCAAATATAATTGCTAACTTTAAATTTAATTCTATTACACATAATGAAAAAAAATCAAAAACTGTTATAATTCCAAGCACTCAAAATTCTATTTTAAATTACGAAGTCCTTCAAACTTTCAAAGAATTAGGCTATGCCCCTAAAACTATCAATGCTGAAAATTGTTTATCTGAACTCATGCAAGTTTTGAAAAATGAAAAACCTGCCCTTTTTTTTAGCGTTAATATGCAAGGCTTTGATAGAGAAGCTATCATCTTTGAATTGTTGAAAAAAGCCGAAATTCCATCTGCTTGTTGGTGTGTTGATAACATATGGAATATACTTAGCAATTATAAGCAAAAATGGTGGCAAGGCTTAAATATCTTTGTTACTGATAATAGCTTTGTCGAGCAATTAAAAAAACACGGCGCAAAAAGCGTTCATCATTTACCACTTGGGACTTGGTTTAAAGAGCCAAGCTTAGGCAGTGATTTAAAGCTTAATAAAATATGTTTTGTCGGGCGCTCTAAATTTCCAGAAAAAGATAAATTTTTTGCGGCTAATAAGCTTAATAAAGGATTGTTTGAGCTTAGCCAAAAAAATAAATTTACCAGTATAAAATCTCGAGCAGATGCAAACTGGTGGTTAGACAAACTAAATATCCAAAATCTTTGGAATAATACAGAAATACGTGCCGCATTTTTGGGTGCTGAAACTTGTTCACTTCAAAATAGAATTGACTACTTAATTGAAGCACAAAAACTCGGTCTAACTATTTATGGTGATGCTGATTGGTCAAATTTACTCGGAGAAAATATTGATTTGCGCTCTCCTGTTGACTACTACAACGGGCTATCTCAGATTTATAAACAGGCGGAATATAGTCTTAATATGACTAGCTTTTTACTAGCTAGCGGACTTACGCAACGTCATTTTGATGTCTTTGCTTGCGGTGGTTTTTTACTGACAGATTATAGCGAGGGCTTAAATATTTTTCCAACAGATTTAGTTCAAGAAATTTGTGTTTATAAACCTAAAGATTTGATGCAAACAATTGTAAGATTTGAAAAAGATTGTTTATTAAAATATGATGTGAGAAATGCTTGGCAGAAGATTTTATATGATGAGCATAGTTTAAAGAACAGGCTCGAATTTGTTTGCAGTGTTATATTGTAATTTTTTTTTTATTTTTTTATTTTTTTATTGGGGGAAGGGAAAAACCTTTTTTAAAAAAAAGCGTTTTTCCCTTCCCCCAAACCCCCAACCCTTTTCCCAAAAACTTTTAATTTTTAAGTTTTATTTCATAGTTTATATCTAATTTTTAGTTACTTTGTTTACTCACACTATTTGTGGTTTAATACGTTTGGTGGTTTAGCCACTTTTGTTATTACTATGTGATAATTTAACACACTATTTGCGGTTTTAAAACTATGTAATAGGTTTATAAAGTAAGCACTTACTTCATACATAGTTTTAAAACCGCAAATGTTTAGGTTTTTAAGGGTTTTGTGTAACTTTTCAGATTTTTGAATTTCTATGAGGATAGCAAATTTTTTCTGCGTAAACGTACTTAAGTACGTGCGTACAAGAAAAAATTTGCTAGACAAAGTAGAAAGCAAAAAGATAAAGTCACAAAACCATTAAAATATTAAATAAAAAACAAATAAAAGAAATAACGACAAATAAACTAAAGCAAAGCTAAAAAAACACAAAAAGTCGCTACGCTCCATGGACTCTCACGGTGGCATGAGCCACCTCAGAGTGACAG
>CAYJPK010000076.1:0-9963 GCA_964372035.1 uncultured Desulfovibrionaceae bacterium
CTTACTAAACGCTAAAGTGTGTAACGCGCGAGAATCCATGCCTTTTATAGTACGCTTATTTAAATTAATTTACGCTCAAGCATCTTAGATTATTGTAGCTTTACCATCACAAAAGCTTTTAAATTCATTTAGTGCTAAAGGCTTTGCGTAGCAATAGCCCTGAATAGCATCACAGCTCATTTTCTTAAGAGTTTTGGCAATATTTAAATCTTCAACACCTAAAGCTACGAGCCTAAAGCCTAGGATTTTCGAAAGGTGAATAAGACTACTTATTATAGCAAAATTACGCTCTTGAGCTTCTTTATCTGCAAAAAAGCTTTTATCTAGTTTAAGCTCATTTATAGGCATATTTTTCAAAAGCTCGAGTGAGCAATAGCCACTTCCAAAATTATCCATAATAAGCTTAAAACCCTTACTTTCTAGGTCTAAAGCAGTAGTTATTAATTTTTCGCTATTGTTTGACATGCTAGTTTCATCAAATTCAATAGCTAGATACTTTGTATCTATTTTATATTTTTCTGCAATCTTAAGTAAATTACTTGAAAAATCATTATAATATAAATGTTTGCGAGAAAAGTTAACTGAAATTATAAAGGGTTCTCTCATGCCCTTTATCCATGATTGCAAAAATTTGCAGGCTTGTTCAAACATATACATATCGAGTTTTAAAATAAAACTATTTTGTTCAAAAATTGCTATGAAGTCATTTACTTGCATTTGTTCATTAGGATTTTCCCAACGAACAAGAGCTTCACATGAAATTAGCTTGCCACTTTGAAGCTCAAGCTGTGGTTGGAGGTACATTTTAAATTCTTCATGCTTTAAGGCATATTCCATTCTATCTTCTATTCTTTTGACCTTGCTTTCATTTGCAATGATTGTATCAGAATAAACTAGCTGGAGGCAATTTGTTTCTTTTGCTTTGCGGTGCGCCATATTTGCTCTTTCAATAGCAACAGAAATATCAAGATTATTGTTTGCATTAAAATAATAATAACCTGCGACTACTTTAAGATTATAATTAAACTTATTACCTAAAAGCTTTAATGCTCTTAGGGCATAATCTCTACGCCAATTTGTCATATCTTTATTTGTATAGGCAATTAAAACCAAAAATTCATCAGCATTAATGTGAGCGCTAAGGCTTTTATCTTCGCTAGCAATTGCTCTAGCCATGCTTTGCAATATTTTGTCGCTAGCTTTAGCTCCAAGTGATTCATTTATTATTCTAAATCTTTCAATGTCAAACTTTATTAATACAAAGTCTTTACCATGATTACTTTCTTTAAAATTTTCATACTCCATTTTAAACTTAGCTAAAGTATTAAGATCTGTTAAAGGTGAAATATACACAGCTTTTTCAAATTTTCTATGTGTTTGCCTTTGAAGATAAAAAGCTAGCATTGAAAAAACTGAAATCATTAGTATTGTAATTATTGAAACAATTGTTGTTGCAAGGACGATGTTAGAAGTTGTAGCTTGAAGGATTGAATTTGGAACGATAAACATTATCATCCAGTCCTTTATACCTATTGGAGCATAGATAATAAAATGATCTTCACCTTTAAAATCAATTATATGATTACCACGAATACCCTTAGCAACATCTTCTTTTAGCTTTGTGAAGCCTTCTATGTCACCTATATTATTTGGAGCTATTTTATCATAAATATTAGATAGGTGTGTAAAGTCAGAGTCTTTAACACCGTTCGATATAACATTACCGCTTGAATCTATAATAAGAGTTGCCTCAAGACCTTCAATAGAGCTATCAAGCATTTTGTCTAAGGTATCTAAGTAGATATAGCCAGAAAGCACACCTTTTACCTCACCATGTGAAGTCATTGGCGTTGACATTACTACAGATAATTTATCGCTTAGACCTGAAATTAACGGGGAGCTAATGACAGTTTCGCCATTTATAGCACGTCTAAAGTATTCATATTTTGTGAAATCACCAATATCAGAATTACTACCAACACCATAACCATAAGGATTAATAACAACCATATAATCAAAGGTTTTAGCTAAAAAACTATAGCGAGGTGAATCAAAATCTACAAAACGAAGATAATCAAGCACTAATAATAAAGATGCAGAAGATTTAAGCATATTGGTATCTGATTCAAACAGTTTCTTAAAAGTGCTTGCGCTATTGTCAACTGCTTGCTCAACATTTTGCTCAGCTAATTTATCAAGCTCACTACTTACATAAAGCTTATAAAAAAACATGGATACAATTAACACCATAATTGAAATAATTATTGGTAAAATTACCATCAAGCTTTTGTTTTTCTGTTTTTGCATGTTTAAGCCTTTTACCCTTTATATACACTTAATTCTAGCATTTTTAATTATTGGCTAATATAGTTGTTTAAGCTATCTGCATAGTTGTCTACAGCTGTCTTTGCATTTTGACCTGCAAATACTTTTTGTAGCATTTCATACCATGCAATACGCTGATTGGTCCATTCTGGAGATACTTGATAATAATCACCTAAATTTGCTAAAAATGATGCATATACAGCCATTTTTTGCTCATCTTTAGTTCCAAGATATACATTTTGAAAATTCTTTTTAACTGAAAAAAACTGCGTTGCCATAACACTTTTTTTGCCCTGTATAGGATCATCAACTAAAAATCTAATTAACTTTTTGGCAGCATCTACCCTGTCTTGCTTTCCCTTATTAAATATAGCAAAGCCCCAAATTCCGCCTTGAAGCTCAGCAATACTATCAGCTGAGGGGAAATTCATGGCAAATGGTGTAAACCCTACTTGACTTGCATAATAAGATTCATTCGTTGCATTCCACGCAAAGCTTACCGCTATTTTTTCAGTTGCAAACATTTTTAATTCATCTGATGCCACAATTGTTGGATTATGGGCTAGAGCCTTGCTTTCAACCATTTCTTGAAGTAATTCCAATGCATTAACGCCTGCATTGCTATTTATAGTGTAAACAGTATGGTCAGAATCTGTAAAAGGTGCATTGTAGAGATTAGTTACTAAGGCTCGTGTTCCTTGGTCACCACCTTGCCCTCCAGTATATATAACCCCAGGGCTATCTACAAGACCACTGTCACGCACTGCTTCCATTGCGCTTACAAAGCCCTCAACTGTCCATGAGCGATTTTTTTCATCAATATATTTTAGTGCACCTGCTTTTTTAAACAGCTCATAATTAATAGCCATTACGTGAGTTGTCATTACCATTGGGTATTCATAAAAAGCACCATCAGGAGCACGGCAAGCATCAATAACTTTAGGTGAAATAGCTGAAATATTAGCTATTGTATCTTTGTCCCACAGGCTCTTAAGATCAATTAGTAAGCCTCTTGCGCCCCAATTTGCCACAAGGCGTTCTGGTCCTTCCATAATGACGTCTGGCGCCATTCTTGCTTCAATTGCAGCCTCAACTTCCTTATCTCCACTTGCATAATCAAGAGCTCTAACATTAACCTTAATATTAGGATATATTTCATTAAAATCGTCGATAAAGCTTTCAACAAGCTCCTCGTTTACAAAGGCACCAACAGGAAAGGTCCATAAGGAAATTTCTATTGTTGCTTCTTTTTCTTCAACAAGGCTTGGCTCAGAGCTTATTTGCGGTTTTGAGCTTTTAGTTAAAAGTAGTTCACTGGTAATATTATCTTTTGACGTTAGCCCATAGGCAATAAAAAACATAATAATAGCAACAACTACAAATAACAAAACAGGTTTTTTATTCACCAAGCTCCTCCACTCAAAAAATATGATTTATTATGAAAGCTTTGCACCATATAATACGAAAAAAACCAAAACCACACCAAAAGCTATAATTTGTGCAAGCTTTACACTATAAATATAAACATAAATATTGTAAAAGGCAAGTTGAGTTAACGTACTTTGGTCAAAGTCAAAAGTGTTACTTGCAATATTTTTCTACTATAAAATACCTTTAGAATTAAAAAAAAAGCTTGTGAACTGCATTTTTAACAGCCACAAGCTTTTCTTATATAGTAGTTATGTAACTACCTTAAATTAATATGTATTTGATACAGCTTTTTTAAAGATGTCTACAATCTCATCACCAACATCTTTACGGATACTAGCTTCAACGTTTTTAGTATCTGCAACAGCAACGTTTTTATCTTCAGTTGATAAGCCTTTGATTTCCATGCCATTGTCAGTTAAAACCTTCATATTTTTAGCAACATCAGCAATTGCATCTTCTCTTGCATAAGCAATAGCTTTTGCAGCTGCAGCTTCAACGATTTTTTGTTGTTCAGCACTTAAGTCATTGAAAACACTTTGGCTCATCATAAATACTGTAGTGTTAAAAATCATATCAATAGTAGTTGCATGATCTAAAATTTCATAATATTTACCGCTAGCTAAGATATCAAATGGTTGTTCTTGACCATCAATTGTATTTTGCTCAATAGCTGTAAACACTTCAGAATAAGCCATTGGAGTTGGGTTAGCTTTTAAAGCTTTCCAAGCTGCAATGTGGTTTTTATTTTCCATTGTTCTGATTTTTAAGCCTTTAATATCAGCTAAATTGTTAATGTCTTTTTTAGTTGCCATTACTCTAAAGCCAAGACCAAGATAGCCTAAAGCTTTAATGTCAGCTTCTTTTAAGTAATCAAGAGTTCCTTTAACTTCAGGAGTTTCAAAAACTTTAAAAACATTTTTCATTGTTTCTTCTGGAGTTGCGCTTGATTTAAATAAAAATGGTACATCAAAAACAGCCATCTTAGGTTGGAAGCTAACTGTTGGTGCAGCAGATGTTAAAGTAAATGCAATATCACCAGCTTGAATTGATTCAATCAAAGATACTTCATTTGAAAAGTTCGGTAAAATTTGAACTTTAATGTCACCATTACTCATTTTCTCAACTTCTTCTTTAAGCTTTAAGCCAAGGCGATGGGTGTTTGATTCTTTTGTTACAGGGTGAGCATAGCGCAAGGTAACTGCATTTGCAGCATCATAACTAAATGCAACTGTTGCAGCAAACATTGCACTAACCATAAATAAACGACTAAATAACTTCATAAAACCTCCTAACTATTTCAAAAAAAATTATTTTGCAAAGAATAATGATAAGCTTGGAATATAAGTCACAAGCAATAATGAGATAATCAAAAATATAAATGGACGCCAAATATCTTTAATTAATTCAGCCACTGACGTTTTAGCAATTGAGCTAACAATAAATAAATTTACTGCCATTGGCGGTGTCATCAAGCCAATTGCAAGGTTAACAACCATGATTATCCCAAAGTGAATTGGGTCAATTCCCATAGTTTCAGCAACAGGACATAAAATCGGAGCTAAAATAATTACAGAAGATAAGGTTTCCATAAATATTCCAACAAGTAACAAGAATATATTTACGCAAAGCAAGAAAATATACTTATTATCAGTTAAGGATAAAATAAATTCAGCTACCCTATGAGGAATTTCATTAATAATCAGTAAATTACCGAAGATTGTCGCTCCGCCTAAGATAATTAAAATTGGGCTAACTTGCTTTGCACTTGTTAAAATAATTTCATAAAGGTCTATGATTTTAACACTTTTATAGGCAAATACACTTACGAGCAAACCATAAAGAACAGCTACGCCAGCAGCTTCAGTTGGTGTAAAATATCCACTATAAATCCCACCAAGAATAATAATCGGCATGAGCATAGCCCAGCTAGAATTTTTTAATACTTCAAAAAAGCCTTTTTCTTCTGATAATTGTAATTTATCATTAGTTAAACCGTTAGTTCTACAGTAATAATAACAATATGCCATAAGACAAAGAGCTACAACGCAAGCAGGAATAATACCAGCTTTAAAGAGCCCACCAATAGACTCACCAGTTCCAACACCATATAAAATAAGTGATAAACTTGGTGGCATTACAATTGCTAAACCGCCGGCACAAGCCACAATTGCGGCTGAGAAACCTTTTGGATAGCCCATGCGAACCATTGCAGGAATCATGATTGAACCAACAGCCGCCGTATCAGCTGCACCAGCTCCTGATAAAGCTCCAAAAAGCAAACAACAAGCCACAACAGCCATTGGAATTCCACCAGTCACCTTACCTACAATCAATCTTGCAAAGTCAAATAAACATTCGGAAATTCCGCCACGGCTCATGATTTCACCGGCTAACAAAAATAATGGAACAGCAATAATTGGAAAAGAATCATAAGCTGAAACTAAAGTTCTAAAGGCATATGGACCGCTCATTATACCAGTTGAAATAGCCGTAACAACTGATGAAAAACCTACTGCAACGCCAACAGGCACAGACAGCATCATAAGTCCAATTAAAAATATAAATAATAATGGCATCTTAAGCTCCTATTTGCTTTGCATTCTTAAAAAGTTTTATTGTGGATTGAGCTAAGCGCATGATTAGAAGTGCAAAGCCAATCGGCGCAACAATAAACACAAGATAGCGAGGAACTCCAAGAGCAGGACTTGTCTGACCTGATTTAATAAAAGCACTAACAACGCTAACGCCAAACCAAAGCATCATACAAGAGTACACAAAGAAAATAAGGTTTGAGAATAAGCTTAAGTAAAATTTAATTTTATCACTTACTTGGTCTTTTAAAAAGGTAATTGAAATATGTCTATCTTCTTTTACAGCCAAGCCAAAACCTAAAAATACTAACCATATAAATGCAAAACGAATACTTTCCTCTGACCAACTAAGAGAAGCACCCATAACGTGGCGCATAAAAATCTGTACTATCATGCAAACAGCAATATATGTCATAAGCAGTGCAAGAAGTACTTCTTCAAGATGTTTTTCAAGCCAAGTAAAAAGTCGTATCATATATTCCCCTTAAAAAAACGTAAAAGGCTTAGTATCCAAGCAATTCAAGCCAATCCATAGCACTTTTTTCAACTGCTTTAATTGGTCCTTCAAATAAAACAGCTCTGTCATAATTATCTTTTTTGACTAGCATATCTTCTTGTAATGTTTTGAAAAATGACATTCTAAGTGCAGTACCAACATTGATTTTACCAACACTAGTAGCTAACATTTTAATTATATCATCTTTTTTAATTCCACTACCACCATGGATAACAAGAGGCTTATCTGTGCATGCACTAAAACCCTCTAAACTATCAAAATTAATCACAGAACTTTGAACCTGCATACGATGTACTTGACCAACTGCAACAGCTATCCAATCTGCTTCACCCTGCCTTGCAAAGTCTGACAACTCATTGCTTGATGTGCATATATCCTTAGCCCTACCTGGAATGTCAGAATAAGGAACAGAACCAATTTCACCCTCAAGAGCAACGCCACGCTTTATGGCTTCTTTTGCAACGATATTAGTATTTTCAATATTTTGCTCAAGCGGCAACTGTGAACCATCATACATTACAGAGCTAAAGCCAAGAGAAACTGCCTTTAAAACATCTTCAACAACAGAGCAATGATCTAAATGCAAACCAATTGGAACTGAGCTCTTTTTAATAAGTGGCAGTAACATGCCTACCCAACTTTCCATTGGCAGCGACTTAACTGCGTCTTTATTAAGCATGAGCATAACAGGTGCGCTACGCTTTTCAGCAGCATTTATTACGGCTATCGCATCTTCTGCACCAAAGATATTAAAGCCAGCTAAAATCTTAGCACTTTTTGATGCAGCTTGAACTTCACCAATCAAGTTGCTTAACATTGCTCTACCCTTTTAGTGCTTTGCATAAATTCGTTTAATTCTTCCACAGTCGGAGAAGATTCAGAGCAAGAATAGCGTGAAATTACAATTGATGCTGCCGCCGCTCCACGCCACAAGGCTTCTTGTAAGTCTAAACCTTGTGTAAGCGAACTTAGAAGCCCAGAAGCAAAACCATCACCAGAGCCAAAAGTTTTTTTCAAATCAGCAGGATATATGCCACAAGTTGTCTTGCTAGTCTTTGTCCAAGCTTTTGAACCCTTTGCACCAAATTTGATAATAACTAGCTCAGCACCATTATCTAATAACTTTTGAGCTGTTTTTTCATCATCACTTGCTTCCAGCTTCCAAAAATCTCGCATTACTTCTATTTCTTCATCAGTACCGATAATAATATCTGACTTTTCACAAAACATTGTGTAGTAAAGCGAAGATTCATAGACATTATTCCAAGTGTAAGGTCTATAATCCAAATCAAGCGCAACCTTAACGCCATTTTTGCGAGCATAATAAGCTGCTAAAAATGCAGCCTCACGAGATGGACTCTTTGCTAAAGCTGTACCTGATACGAGTAGAATTTTTGCTTTTGAAATGTAGCTTTCATCAATATCTTCATAGCTCAAGTTTAAATCAGCCACATTTTCACGGTATAAAATAGAACCACTCTTTTCAGGTGAAATAATTTCTGTAATCGCAAGGCAGTTTTTTGCAAGCTCATCACGCTTAACACCGCCACAATCAACCTTGTATTTAGCAAGCGTATTTAAAATAAAAGTGCCAAATTTATCATTGGAAGTACGACCAACAAAGCCTACTTTTGCATTTAACTTAGCTGAACCAATTGCAATATTTGCCGGAGAACCACCAACTGTTGGACTAAAAGACTTAACCTCATGCAACTCACAATTATAATCATTGCAGTTTAAATCTATCCCTAAACGACCAAGACAAATTATATCAAGTTCTTTATTATTATCTAAGCTAAATTCCATTAGTTGCTCCTTAAAACAAATTATTTTTATTATGAAATTCTGACTAAACACTAATTTCATAATTGTTTTTTGTCAATATAAAGTTTTATTTTTTTGAAATTTATATTTTGATTTTATTTTTTATATTTCGAATATGTTTCGATTTGCTATTTATAAAAAACTATGCTATTATTCCTTAAAACATTATTCGACAACACGAAACACATTAAAATATCACTAAAAAGGCATGATTATGGTTAGTAAAAAAGAAAGATTGCAAAACATAAAAGAGCTACTTTACAAAACAGGTTCTGTTTCAAGTCGTGAACTTGCAAAGCTTTTGCAGGTTAGTGATGTGACTATTCGTAAGGATTTAGAAGTACTTGCTAAGGATCCTGAAATTGAGCGTACTTTTGGTGGTGCTTCACTTAAAAACGATGAAAAGCATATTTTTAATGCAGACACTGCCAACTTTAGTAAAAGCGAAGAATATCAAGAGAATTTAAGCATTGCAAAAAAAGCTTTAGAGTTTATTGAGCCAAATGATACAGTATTTCTTGGCTCTGGCATTACATGTTGTATTTTAGCTTCACTTTTGCCAAAAGATATTAAACTTTCAATTATTACGAATAATATTTCGGCTATAAATGACTTAATCAACAAGAATTGTAAAATATTTCTAGTTGGCGGTGAAGTCGAAACAACTAATAATAAAACGTATTTTTCAAGTATACCTAATCCAGCGCAGTACCTCGAGTCCATCTGTATCACAAAAGCTTTTACTAGCTGTTATGGTATTGATATTAATGCTGGAATTACGGTTAATTCAATTATTAGCTCTTACGTTTTTAAAGACTTACCAAAAATTCAAAAGAATTGGCATATGATGGTATCACATAATAAATTTCAACGGATTGGCATGTATAAAGCAGGTCAAATCAATGCAATTCAAAATATTATATACACTTCAATGCCAGAAGACTTTAACAATTATTGCATAACACACAATATTAAATTAGCTAAAGCTTAATCTGCTATTTAGCTTAAAAACAATTAAATTTCATATAGTAAAAAAACTCTATTACATAATAATAGCAATGCTTTGGCTTGGCTTTGTGTATGCGAAGCATTGCCAAAGCTATTTAGTAATATCCGACAGGGCTTGAGCTCTGCGTTTGATAAGTGGATTTTATGCTTAGCACTAATACTATAGTATATCTGCCTAGCGATACATTTTTTGTTTGCTTTGTACTTTGGTTCTGTCATTCTGAGGAGGAGCAAAGCGACGACGTGAGAATCCATGCCTTTAATACG
>CAYJPK010000077.1:0-9301 GCA_964372035.1 uncultured Desulfovibrionaceae bacterium
CCAGAGTGACAGAACTTGAATACTTGTAGTGACATGTTTAGAGCTCTGCTGTATTTTATAATTTATATTAAAAGTTTTTTGGGAGATGTGGGTTTGGGGGAAGAACCTTTTTTTACAAAAAAAAGTTCTTCCCCCAAACTTTAACATTTGCTTTGGCAATGCTTCGCATACACAAAGCAAAATCCAAGGCGAACAAGTTCACCTTGGATTTTCTAAAGAGTTTATTCGCAAGCTCATGCTGAATGCGACATTAAGACTTTATAATTCGTTTGGCAATTCGCCTAATTCTGCATATGAGAAAACTGGTCCATCAACACATACAAGCTTATCACCGATATTGCAACGATTACAGATACCAATACCGCACTTCATACGCTTTTCAAGTGTAGTATAAATCTGATCATCAGGGAAGTTAAGCTCCTTAAGTGCCTGTAATGTAAATCTAATCATCATTGGAGGACCGCATAAAACAGCTATACAATTCTTCGGTGAAGGATTTGTTTCTTTAAGTACATGCGGAATAAGTCCAACTTTATGCTCCCATCCCTCATAAGGATTGTCGATGGTCAAAATAGTATTTAAATCTTTACTGCTTAACCATTCTGGAAGTTCTTCACTGTACGCCATATCTTTTGGTGTTCTTGCGCCATATAAAAGACTAACTTTACCGTAATCTTTTTTATTATCAAGCACATACAACATAATTGTACGAACTGGTGCCATACCAATTCCACCGCCAATAAAGAAAATATCCTTACCTTTCCACTTTTCATAAGGAAAAGAATTGCCAAGCGGTGCACGCACACCAATTTTATCACCAGCTTGAAGTTTATGTAAAGCGGCTGTAACTTCGCCAGCTTTCATAACTGAAAACTGTAGATAATCCATGCGTGTTGGAGGTGAATTAATAACAAAGGTTGATTCACCAATACCAAAAGCAGATAACTGCCCTACTTGCCCTGGCTCAAACTTAAAATTTTTCATTTTTTCTTGATCATCAAACCGTACTCTAAAAGTCTTAATCAAATCAGTTTCTTGTACAGTTTCTATGATAGTTGCCATATCTGGAACATATGGATTACTCATTATATTTTACTCCTTAATTCCTATTTCTCAACTGCTTTTACTACAATTTCACGAATATCTAGAGAAACAGGGCAATAGCGCACACAACGTCCGCAACCTGTACATGAATACATATTATGATTGCGTTGTGAATAATTATATTTATGTGAAACTCGTTGACGCATTCTAAATGCCTTCAAATTACGTGGGTTATGACCGCTTGCCTCTAGCGTGAAGCGTGAAGACATGCAACTATCCCAACTACGAAGGCGACGACCATTTGCATAGTCTCCCTCATCAGTAATTGTAAAGCATTGGCAAGTTGGGCACATATAAGTACATGCTCCACATGACAAGCATTTTGCGGTATGATCATCCCAAAATTCTTTATCTTCAAAACGTTCTGCAAGGCGAGCTGGTGCACTTGAAATATCAGGTGCTTGCTCTTGCATTGTTTTTGCGTGTTCACGAGTTTTCTCAGCTAAAGCTAAATTATCTCCAGCATCTGCCATACCCTCTAAAAGTGCTTTGCCTTTATCAGTATGAGCAGTGAAAACAAAACCTGTTCCGATTTCAGTAAAGGTAATGTCACTACCCTCTGGACTATCAGGACTACCGCCTACCCAGTGACAAAAACATGTTGGGCATGGTTGGTTACAAGTTTGCGAAATAATTATAGTTTGCTCTTTACGTTTTGCATAATAAGGGTCTTTATAAGGACCATCAAGATATGGTTTGTCTAAGGCTGCCATACCACGTGCATCACATGAACGACATGCAAAAACAATGGTTGGCTCTGCGTCTAACTCTGACATATCTTGAATTTTAATTTGCACTTTGCTCATGTTTTCAGGATCTTTTTCAGCAGTGAATTTGATTAAATCTTCAGATGCTGGAATAAGAGCTTCCTTTGGCGAAATGCGAGTACGCTCTAAAACTGGATCTTGCCCAATTGTTCTAACTCTAGCAACAACGGCATAGCCCTCTTGAGTTGGCGCAAAAACTCTATATTTTTCTGATTGTTTATCAAGCCAAGCAGTTAACTCTGCTTTTGGCAAATAACTTGCACTCATAAATTACGCCTCCCCGATATGACGCTCATGGATATGCTTTTCTTCCACCTCAAAACCTAAGAGCGGTGGCACAGCAGTTTCGTCCATACCTGCTGAATAGTCAAATAATTTCTTAACAATACGATTAACTTCAATTTTTAAAGCACCAACTGGAATACCAAGTGGACACGCTCTATTACACTCACCACAACCAGTACATCTGCCTGTTAAGTGGAGTGCATGAATAAATTGGAAGAATAATTTTTGTGTTGGATCATCATCTTGTGTTAACCAGTGTGGGTCACGTGAATCAGCAACGCAATGCTCACGGCAAACACACATTGGACAAGCATTTCTACAAGCATAACAACGAATACAGCGTTCAAGGTGACCTTTCCAATAACTCATACGCTCTTCTAAACTCAAGCTCAAAATTAAATCAATAACGCTTGCTTGCTCAGGAGTTTTACCTTCAACAACTGTTGGCTTGCCAGCAAAATAATCATATAGGGTAGCACTTGGGAAAGTACAAGCACGGCACTTATCTTGCGCAACTTCAAGCATTGGGAATTTATGCTCTGCACCATTTGCAGTTACGATTAAGTCAGCACCCTTGCCCTCAACTTTTTCAATTTTTGCATGCTCGCCAATTTTTGCTTCAACATTGCGAATATTTACAGTACCATTACAACCCATGCCGAAAATCATTACATTTTCACGCTTAATAAGCTTTTCTTGTAATAATTCAACTATACTTTTGCTGTCACAGCCCTTTACAACAATGCCTACACGACCACGTGTTGTTTGATCTGGTAAGAAAGTAGCGAGGTTTTGAACATTAAGTGGACCCCATACTAATTTATCAACATCTTCTGGTTTTTTCATAACAAGCGGTGTTGTATGCAAGCCATCATAAGACTCTTGCCAACCAAGAACATGAGATAATTGATTTTCAGGGTTTGCTAACGCCTTTTTAATCTCTTCTTTCAATTCGCCAAGAGCTGGGTGAGTTCCGCACCCAAGTGGGCGAAGCGGCTCTTTTGTAGCATGCGCCAAATCATAGCGAGGACTTACATCTTTCCATGCTTGCGCTTTACCAAGCCCATGCACTTGCTCTGTAAACTTGGTAACAACTTCTTGCCATCTTTTACCCTCTGAAGCTGATACCCAAGTATATTCGAAACGCCTAGAATCAATACCTAAAAATGGTAATAATTCCTTTAAAGCTTCTAAGCGACGACGAGCATAGTAGTTACCTTCTGAGTAGTGGCAATCACGTGGGTGACAGCCAGAAACTAATACACCGTCTGCACCATTAATAAGTGCTTTTAATATAAAGAGCGGATTTACACGACCTGAACAAGGTACACGAATAACACGCAAATCTGTTGGTTGGTTAAATCTGGCTACACCTGCTGTATCTGCTCCACCATAGGAGCACCAGTTACAAAGAAAGCCAACTACCCGCAATTCTTTGCCGGTTAAAACTGACATAATGCGTCTACCTCCGCTAGAATTTGATTATCTGTAAAGTGTGAAAGCTGGATTGCACCTTGTGGACAGGTTGCTGTACATAAGCCGCAACCTTGGCAAACAGTTTCAATAACTTGTGCTTTATTTTGTCCACGCACATCAACTTCAACAATTGCACCAAATGGGCAAACAGATACGCATTTTGCACAACCTACGCATCTTTGATTGTCAACTAGTGATACTTGTGGGTCATTTTCCAATTGATCTTTTGACAACAAGGCAATAGCCTTTGCCGCTGCTGCGCCACCTTGTCCAACAGAAGCTGGAATATCTTTTGGACCTTGGCAAGCACCTGCTAAGTAAACACCAGCAGTGTTAGTTTCAACCGGGCGAAGCTTAACGTGAGACTCCATAAAGAAACCATAGTGGTCATAAGAGATATGTAAGGTTTCTGCCATTTCGCCAGCACCCTTTGCACCCTCAACACCAACTGCTAAAACTACTAAATCTGCTTCAATCTCAACTGCTCTGCCCATAAGCGTATCAACACCACGAACAGTATATTTACCTGTACCGGTAGGTTGAATTGCGCTAACTCTACCACGCACATATTCAACACCATATTCTTCAATAGCTCGACGTGTAAATTCATCATACATCTTGCCAGGCGCACGAATATCCATATAAAACACGTATGATTGTGATTCTGGTAAGTGATCTTTTGTTAAAATCGCTTGTTTTGCAGTGTACATACAACAAAAACCAGAACAGTATGGGCGATTAATTGAGCGATCACGTGAACCAACACATTGGATAAACACAACATTTTTTGGCTCTGTATGGTCTGATGGGCGAATTAAATGTCCACCAGTAGGACCAGATGCTGACAATAAACGTTCATATTGTAATGAAGTGATAACATCAGGGTATTTGCCTGCACCGTACTCACTATAAACAGTCCAATCCATAAAATCATAACCAGTTGCAGCAATAACTGCACCGATTTGTTCTGTTAAAAATTCTTCTGTTTGGTCAAATTTAATTGCATCAACTGGGCAAACTTTCGCACAAACTCCGCATTTGCCTTTTTGTATTTTATTACAGTAATTAGGATCAATACTTGCACGCTTTGGAATAGCTTGTGGAAATGCAATTTTAATTGCAGTTGTCTTACCTGTGAATTCATTGAAAGCATCAGGAGTTTTCTTTGCAGGGCATTTTTCCTCACAAAGTCCACAACCTGTACATTTATCCCAATCAACAAAAGTTGGATTTTTGCGAATTGTTGCTGTATAGTTACCAACAAAGCCTGTTAACAAGGTAAGCTCTGCTGATGCATATAGTGTAATATTAGGGTGTTGTGCAACATCAACCATTTTAGGACCAAGTACGCAACTTGAACAGTCAACAGTTGGGAAAGTTTTGTCTAACTTCGCCATTTTGCCGCCAATTGTTGTTTCACGCTCAACTAAAATGACTTCGAGCCCAGCGTCAGCACAATCTAAAGCAGCCTGAATACCTGCAACACCACCGCCAACAACTAATACACGCTTTGTAACATCAAAAGATTTTGAATAAAGCGGTGAGTTACGACGAAGTTTTTCAACTGCCATGCGTACAAGTTCAGCTGATTTGTTGGTGTTAGCTTCTTTATCCTTACCAATCCATGAAACATGCTCACGAATGTTAGCCATCTCAAACATATAACGATTAAGACCTGCACGCTCTAAAGTACGCCTAAAGGTTGGTTCATGCATACGTGGTGTACAAGATGCAACAACTACACCATCAAGCTTATGTTCTTGAATTGCTTCAATAATTGCACTTTGTCCAGGCTCGGAGCAAGCATACATATTATCAGTTGAAAAAACAACTTCTGGATAAGCCTTTGCAATTTCAGCAACTTGTTTAACATCAACAGTACCAGCAATATTTGAACCACAGTGGCAAATAAATACGCCTATTTTCATGCTTTTGCCTCCTGCTCAGCTTTTTCTTTAGCCTTAGCTTCGTCAGCAGCCTTTTTTTCTGCTGCTTTCTTTTCAGCTTCTTTAGCTTCTTGTGCTAACTTTTCTTCGTGCGCACTCATTTTTTCATATAATGAAGACGGGCTAACACAAAGTTTATCAAGCATAAGTTCACTATCGCTAACACCAAAAGCCATACCCATAAGTTGAGTTAAATATAAAACCGGCATGTCAAATTGAGTGTTATAGTAAGCACCCGCTTGCTCTTGACGTAAATCTAAGTTCATATGGCAAAGCGGACATGCTACAGCAATAACATCAGCCCCAAAGTTTTTTGCAGTTTCAATGATGCGACCTGTTAAGCGAGCTGTTACTTCTTTTTTTGGAATACCCATTGCTGCACCACAACATTCTGTTTTAAGCGAAAATGGCACAACTTCCATGCCAAGTGCCTCTAAAACATTATCCATCGCAATTGGATTTTCAGGGTCATCAAACTTCATAATATCAGCTGGTCTGCTCATTAAACAGCCATAATATGCCGCAACTTTTAAGCCTTTAAGCGGACGAACAACCTTTTCTTTAATTGCTTCAAGTCCGATTTCTTCAACTAAAACTTGCAAAACTGAAAAAGAATCTGGCAAATTATCAACATAATTAACTTGGCTTTGGTCAAGATCTAGCAGTTGCTTAACCTTGCCTGCAAATTCTTCATTACCCATGCGAAATCTAACAGCTTTTAAATTACTTAAGCAACTTGGGCATGGTGTAATAACTTTATCTGCACCAACACTTGCTGCTTGTACTAAATTCCTTGCTGATAATGCACCAGATAATTCGTGCGAAACTGCATGTGCTGGAGTTGAGCCACAGCAGCTCCACTCTGGAATTTCAATTACTTCAACACCTAAACTACGACAAACAGCACGAGTTGATGCGTCATATTCGATTGAAGTGCCTTGTCCTGAGCAACCAGGATAATAGGCTATGCTCATAACTGCCCTCCCTTTTTCATTTCATCATAACGCTCAAAAATTTTCGCTACATGCTCTTTACCTGCCATGTGAGGCTTAAACGGTAATTTGCCCTTTGATAGTGCCTTTGGCGCTAAGTCAACATCTGTAAAAATTTTGCCTGTTCGTGCCATGTACGCCGCCATAACGCCAAGCTCATAGGTGCGACCAAAATGACGTACCATCATTAAAAATGACTGCCAGAAAGAATTTACTTTCTTTTCTGCAACACGTTTTTCATCGCCTGCCATGTGACGAAGTGTATCCATTACTACAGCAACATCAATGTCATTTGGGCATCTAGCAGTACAAGTCGAACAAGATAAACAAAGCCAAGGTGACTCCATACTAAATATCATGTCCTTTTGACCAAGTTGAACTGCTCGCATCACCTGATTTACCTGCAAGTCATATACAGGTGCACATGGACAGCCAGCAGTACAATTTCCACATTGATAACATGTAGAAATCTTCTGACCGCTCTTCTCCTCAACTTCCCTTATAAACGCTTCATCGCGCGTTGTTAGCTTAACGGTTTCCATAATACTCCGAGGGTGCATATTTTGTTGCAAAATATTATTCATTAAAAATTTTTCACAACGGTTGATTAGTTTATTTATGTTTTGTGCTTTATTTCACAAATCATTTATATTTATTTACTTAGACATACACTATTTAAAAAGTTTTGTATAGGGGTGTTAATAATTGAAATAGCTTTTCAAATACATGTTTTTGAGCTTATATTATCTAGGCTTGTTGGTGCTTTTTTATAATTTGGATTTTTTAATCGCTTGTATCAATTTAAAAAAAATTAAAAAAAATGCAAATAGTTGACTATTTGGCTAGTCAAATTTGTATTCTTTTAAAAACACTGGGCTAAAAACGACTAGCCTTGTCTTGTATTTTTCCATTAAATAAAGTATCTTCCCATTTAGCATATAAGCTAATTTAAAGCTATGCTAAATATATTTTGTCGCTATAAACTATCAATAGAACTAGTTAATAGGAGTAATCCAATGGAATTTACGCAAAATTATGCGCCCTTTATAAATGTTATTTTATCTGCAATATTAGCCTCTACACCTTTTCTTGTACTGTGCTATCAACTTGTAATAAAAAAAAGAGCTGGACACATCGCTGCTTTAAGTGCGCTTAGTTGTTCGTTTGCTCTATCAATATTTGTTTGGGATATGCCATTTATCACGGCTCTTAGCTCTGGTATTTTTGGTTCACTATTTGGTGCGTTTCCGATTTTGTGGATTATTTTAAGTTCTATGTGGCTTTATAATATGACTGTAGATTCTGGGCAGTTTAATCTCGTACGCTATTCTATTTCATCACTAAGTGAGGATAGACGTATCCAAGCAATATTTATTGCTTTTGCCTTTGGCGCACTCTTAGAGTCGACCGCTGGCTACGGCTCACCTGTTGCTATTGGAGCTGCAATGTTGATTGGTTTAGGCTTTAAACCTCTTCAAGCAGCTGGGCTTTGTTTGATTGCAAATACAGTTCCAGTGGCTTATGCTGGAATGGGCTTACCAATGCTTGTGGCAGCTCAAGTTTCAGAACTAGATGCTTTTAGAATTAGCCAGGTTGTTGGTTTGCAACTTCCACTTTTAGCTTTTTTTGTTCCGACTTGGCTTAGTGTTTTAGTTTGTGGCTTTAAAAAATCAATGGAAATTTGGCTTGTGCTTGTTGTGGCAGGTCTTGGCTCTAGTGTTCCGACCTTTATTTTCTCACAGTATCATGGCTACACTCTACCTGGGCTTATGGGCGCACTTGGTAGCTTAGTTGGAACGGCTATCTTGCTTTGCATATGGAAACCCAAAAATATCTATCGCTTTGAAAATGATGTTGAAATCAGCCAATCTTCTTTATATTCAGGAAAAGAAATTTTTATTGCTTGGCTACCTTGGATAATGCTAACGCTTATGGTTTTTGTGCCTGCTATTGGCGATATGAAACTTATTTTAGATGGTATTTTTAATTTAAATATTGAGTTTCCATACTTACATAATGTAGCGATTAAAGTTGCGCCTCTTGTAAGTGAGCCTAGCGCAATGCCTGCAATTTTTAAATTTAATCTAATGTCTACAATCGGGACTTGGATTTTTATAAGCGCCTTAATTTGCCCTTTGATAATGCCTAACTATAGCTACAAAAGTGCTTGCAAAATGCTTGCTCATACCTTAAAACAAATGCGCTTTTCAATTTTAACCATTCTTTTGATTTTAGCCCTGTCACAAGTTATGAATTATTCTGGAATGAGTTATTCTCTTGGTTTAGCCTTTACGCATACCGGATTTTTGTTTGCTATTTTTGCACCATTTATTGGCTGGATTGGGGTGTTTTTAACCGGTTCTGACACGTCATCTAATGCCCTATTTTGTGGTATGCAGCGTACAACAGCCGAAGCAGTTGGAATTGACCCTTATTTAACAACAGCTGCAAACACAACTGGTGGAGTTGCAGCAAAAATGATTTCTCCGCAGTCAATTTCTGTTGCAGTTGGAGTTACAAATATGCAAGGGCAAGAAGGTGAAATTTTGAAATATACCATTAAGCATAGTCTTGGCATGTTGCTTATAATTAGCATTATTTGCTTTATTCAGAGTTTATAATAGAACTTACAATTTTGGCGGCTTAGTTTTTGTTTTGTTTCATTTAGTAAACTACATAGTCGGTACTGAAAAAGTCATTTTTAATGCCTTTTTCTAAAGGCACGCCCACT
>CAYJPK010000078.1:0-9239 GCA_964372035.1 uncultured Desulfovibrionaceae bacterium
AAAAAGCAAAATAAAAAGGGTTTGCAGAAGTTGATTTCTGTAAACCCTTGAAATATCTGGTGGATCATGTAGGACTTGAACCTACAACCAACTGATTAAGAGTCAGCTGCTCTACCAATTGAGCTAATAATCCACATGGAAAGGAAATATATCTTAAAGTTCAATAATGTCAAGAATTATGTTTTAGCCTAATTTATTATACAGTGTAATGCGTGCTATAGTTGCAATCTAATTATTTAAAATTATAAAATTTATGCATCTGTATACCCATTCGCCAGCTAGGATTATTCATACAAAATTCTTGAGTTAGTTTTGTATTTTCAATATTGCGCGTTAAGTCTTGCTCATCTTTTGGCATTAAAATAAAATTTTCAAATTTCAAATTTGCATAACTTTGTGGGTTTAAATTATTTTGAGGATAAACTAATTTTAATTCTTGACCCTCAAGGATTTTAAGCGTTGTGCCGGCTTTTGGGCTAACAGTTACCCAGTCGATTCCGCTTGGTAGAGTCATTGTGCCGTTAGTTTCAACTGCAATTTCAATACGATATTCTTTTAATTTACTTATAAGGCTTTGTGTTAATTGTAAAGCTGGTTCACCACCAGTAAAAATCAAATATGCCATTGGAGGAGCAGTTAAAAGCCCCATTGAAGTCCACATAAGACCACCTAAATCACTAAAAGAATGACTTTCATCAGCCATTTGAAATTCAGTTTTATGTTCAGGTGTAAAATCGCCGTAAGCCTCTAAAATAGCACTAACTAGTTCATCTTCACTATATTGCTTAACATCAGTTATAAAATCAGTATCACAAAAATCGCAAATAGCATCATACTTGTCATCTTGCTTGCCAGACCATAAGTTACAACCGCTAAAACGACAAAATACAGCAGGGCGACCACTTCTAACGCCTTCGCCTTGTAAGCTGTAAAAAATTTCTTTAACTTGATACATACTCAAAATAACCTTTTTTACGCAATTCACAAGCAGGGCATGATCCACAACCATAACCCCATTCATAGAGTTCATCTCGTTTACCAAGATAACAAGTATGGCTATCAGTGCGAATTAATTCAAAAAAATCTTTTCCACCTTCAGTTTGTGCCATTTCCCATGTTTGCTTTTTGTCAATCCACATTAGTGGTGTATGCAAAACAAATCTTGATTCTAAGCCAAGGTTTACGGCAATTTGCATGGCTTTAATAGTATCATCACGGCAATCAGGGTAGCCAGAAAAGTCAGTTTCGCAAACACCAAGCACAATATGCTTTGCATTAAGTCGCCACGCAAGACTAGCCGCTGCAGTAATAAAAAATAAATTTCGACCTGGAACAAAGGTGTTTGGCAAGCCTTGCTCAGTGCAAACAATCTCCATTTCATGTGTCATGGCAGTTTGTCCAAGTTCCTTTATAAAGCTAAAATCAATGATTTGATCTTGACCTAATTTATCTTTATATTGTGGCATCTTAGCAAGTTTGTTTAAGATGTTTGTACGACATTCAAGCTCAACTTTATGCACTTGTCCATAATCAAAACTTACTGTATGGACTTTATCAAAGCGATTTAACGCCCAGGCAAGGCAGGTTGTTGAATCCTGCCCGCCTGAAAAACTAACGATTGCGTGATTAATCACACAAGTCTTCCAATATTATACATTCTATCACCAGGTAATAACCAAACAGGAGCTAAATCAATCATGGTAAATGCGCCGTAGTGTTTGATATCTCTAAGGCGAACACAAGCTCTACCACAACTAGCCATAATTTGAGCAGTGAGGGCAGGGTTGTTGATACGCATATCGAATTTCAAGATTTGGTTATCAGTTAAGCCAGATGCACCGGTGCGTTCCATTAAAACACCATGTGAAGCATCAGCAACATATTTCATTTCTTCAGCTGTAACCTGGCGAACATCAAGTGGATCATGTGCAAAATAATCATCAGCTAATAAATCAGCTTTATATTTATCTAAGCTATGCCCATCAGCAAGTACAACATAAACTAAACGTGAGTGACGACCGCCACCAATTGGAATAGTAATAGAAGTTGCATCAAGTACACCTTCTTTGCTACGAGCAACAACGGAGTGACCCATTGAACGACCACGACCGAAGTTAGTGAAAGTTGTACCAGCAGGCACCATTGCTTCAAATAAAGCACGAAGTACAGAATCACTACCTGGATCCCAACCAGCTGCAGTTACGCAAACTGCGCCAGAATCTTTTGCTTTAACTCCTAAATCTTCAACAACTTGAGAGATTTGCTCGTGAATATCAAAGCTATCCACAGTACAAATGCCTTTAGCTAAGAGCATAGCCGCATCAGCAGGGCAGTTACGTGATGGTGATGCGATTAACACAACATCAGGTTTACCATTTGCAGCGATCAAATCATCAATTGATGCAAAATCTTGATTGCCACGTAAGTCGAGAGGGTTTTTACCAAGAGATTCTTTACGTCTAACAACACCAATACACTCTGCATCAGGCATTGCTTCAATAGCTTCAACACAATATTTACCAATATTGCCAAGCCCTAAAACAGCAAATTTCATTTTCATGCTACTTTTCCTTTTTTTACAACTACTCATATAGTTATATAACTAAATAGTTATATTTTATTAAATTAAAATTTGTGAAGCTGAGTATAGTTTAATAAGAATATTTTTTCAAGCACAAATTACTAACTAAAAAAATATGTAAAAATATTGATTTTTTAATTGTTTTTTGATACATGAGCAAATAGATTGTTTTTTTAACAAAGAAAAAATTTTGAGGGAAATATGAAAATAACTAAAATTGAAACATTACATTTGGAAGAATTTTCAAATATTTTATGGGTCAGGGTGCATACTGATGCAGGTATAATCGGTCTTGGTGAAACCTTTTATGGTGCAAAGGCTGTTGAGGCTCATATCCACGATACTTTAGCGGCAAGGCTAGTTGGTCAAGACCCAACAAATATTGAAGCATTACACCGTTTAATGCTTGATTTGCCGCTTGCACATTCCTCAACTGGTGCAGAATACAGAGCCGTTTCTGCTATTGATTTAGCCCTATGGGATATTTTTGGCAAAATATGCAATCAGCCTGTTTATAAGTTAATGGGTGGACAATGTTTTGATAAAATAAGGGTTTACAATACATGTGCTGGCTATAAATATGTTCGCACAAAGAAAATTCGTCCAGCTGTTGAATCATGGAATTTAGGCGAAAAAACAGGTCCTTATGAAGATTTAGAAGCCTTTATGAATGAGCCAGCAAAGTTAGCTGAAAGTTTGCTAGAGCAGGGCATAACTGCTATGAAGATTTGGCCTTTTGATCCTGCTGCCCAAGAAAATAAAGGTCTATTTATTACAAATGAACAACTTAAAAAAGCCTTAAAGCCTTTTGAAGAAATTCGCAAGACTGTAGGTGACAAAATGGATATAATGGTTGAATTTCATAGTTTATGGAATTTGCCAACAGCTAAAAAAATAGCAAAAGCACTTGAGCCATACGATATATTTTGGTTTGAAGATCCAATTAGAATGAATAGTTTTGCTTGCTTAGAGGAATATGCAAGGTCAACTAATGTTTGGGTATGTGCTAGTGAAACCTTGGGCTCAAAATACCCATTTAAAGACATGCTTGAGCGAAGTGCAGCTCATGTTGTTATGCCTGATATTGTTTGGACTGGTGGTTTAACAGAAGCTAGAAAAATCGCCATGTTAGCTGATACATGGCATAGACCATTTGCTCCACATGATTGCACAGGTCCTGTTGCCTTTATTGCTGCAGTTCATGCTTCATTTAGCCAGCCAAACACTTTAATTCAAGAATCTGTACGGGCTTTTTATACTGGTTGGTATAAAGAACTTGTTACAATGGTACCACGTATTGAAAATGGTTATGTCTACCCGATTGAGGGAATAGGTTTAGGAGTGGAGCTTTTACCAGAAGTATTTAAACGAACAGATTTAAGTGTTAGAGTTAGTGCGCTTGATTAATTTTTTTACACAATATTGGTTTAAAAATATTGTTATAATATGCTATAATGATTAATTAAATATGGGTGTTTGATATTATGAAATGCTTTTTTTTGATAGATGGTATTGACTTAAATTTGCTTTATTGGTAATTAGAAAAAAGTAATACTAATTATTTTAGTGTTTAATTTAACTATTTTTTGGAGGTTTTCTTATGATGTTTCGTATTCTTGGAACTTTAGCCTTAGCTTTGATGATTTCAACAAGTGCATTTGCAGCTAAAACTGTGCGTTTTGGTCACGCTATGCCTGACTCACACCCGCAAGCTATTGCAGCAAATAAATTTGCTGAATTAGTTGGCAAATACACTGATGGCAGATATAAGGTTGACGTTTATCACAATGCTCAACTTGGCAGTGATGAAAAACAAATTCAAGGCGTTCAATCTGGTGTTCAACAGTTTTACTGTGGTACATTAGCATCTTTTGCTACCCGTGTTCCTGAGGTTCAAGTATGGGATATTCCTTTTGCTTACGCTAATAGTGGCGAAATCTATGCTCTTTATGATGGTCCTTCAGCTCAAGAAATTTTCAAAAAAATGGAAAAAATTGGCGTAAAAGGCATCGTTTGGACAGCTATGGGCTTTAGAAACGTATCTAACAGCAAAAGACCAGTTACTAAATTAGAAGATATTGATGGTCTTAAAATTCGTGTTATGACTAACCCTATTGCTCTTGAAACTTGGAAAACCCTTGGTGCAAACGCTGTTCCAATGGCATTTAACGAAGTTTTCACAGCTTTAGAAACAAAAACAATTGATGGTCAAGAAAATCCACTTCAGCATATGTTTGCTAACAAAATGCAAGAAGTTCAAGATTATGTTTCTTTAACAAACCACGTTTACACAGCTGTTGCTTTAATTGCGTCAAAAAGATTCTGGGATAAATTATCTGATGCTGACAAAGCTGCTTTCCAAAAAGCTGGTGAAGAAGCAGGCTTATTACAACGTCAATTGTTAGATGATGGCGATAAAGACGCTGTTAAGAAATTTGAAGATGCTGGCGTAAAAGTTAATGCAGTTTCTCCTGAAGAACTTGCTCGTATTCGTGCAACAGTTCAACCAGTTGCTGATAAATTCAAAAGCATCGTTGGTGAAGAGTTCTACGGCAAATTCTTCAAAGAACTTGAAGATTACAGAGCTAAAAATAAATAAGTTTTATGATAATATGAGGGGAGCTTTCCCCTCATATTTATTAAGTGAATAAGTTAAAAAATTCACGTGAAAGTAATTCACAGTAATTGTTTTATAAAATCATTATATGGTTTTTACAATTTCAAATAATTACTATAAACTAAATTTGAGGTCATAATGGATAAAATCTTAGAAGCTATTTCTAAAAAATGTATGACAGTTTTAGAAGTAATCTTAGTTATTATGCTAGCTGGAATGTTGATTTTAGTTGGCTTAAACGTAATGCTTCGTATTTTTGCAAATTCGGGCATTGACTTTGCTGAAGAAGTTCCACGTTTTATGTTTATTTGGCTTATATTCTGTGGTGCTGTTTTAGCTATGAAGAACAATACGCATATCAATGTTAATATGGTTGTAGGTCTTGTTTCTCGCCCAATTCAGAAATTATTTTACTTTATAACTCAATCCCTTATTTTGGTTTGTGGGTGGTATATCACTTACGGAACTTTAGATTTGCACACAATCATTTATGATAATGCTTCTCCTGTTTTACAAATAAGTACACTTTGGGTTTATGGTGTTACATATATTACAGGTCCTGGTCTTATGATTTTAGCGTTTTGCAATCTCATTCGTCTAGCTCGCAATACAGTTACTGATGCTGAACTTGCTGGTAAGGTTGAAGATGGAGAAATCCATGAAACAGTAGATGAAGTTAAAGAATTAGCTGATAAGGAAGGTAAATAATCATGACTATTATAATCTATGTTGTTGCCTTGCTATTCTTTGTACTTATTGGTACTCCTATTTCTTTTGCACTTTTAGGTTGTGCGCTTTCACTCATGTTCTTTTTAGACATGACTGACCCAGTAATCATTGTTCAAAATATGTGGGACGGCGCTAATAGCTTCCCTCTTTTAGCTGTACCATTCTTTATGTTAGCTGGTGAGCTTATGAATGCTGGTGGTATGACTCAACGCATTATTCGCCTTGCTATGGTTTGGGTTGGTCATATTAAGGGTGGTCTTGGGTATGTTGCTGTTTTAGCGGCTGTTGTTATGGCATCATTATCTGGTTCTGCTGTTGCAGATACTGCTGCACTTGCTGCAATATTATTGCCAATGATGAAATCAGCTGGATATAACTTACCACGTTCTGGCGGTCTTATCGCTGCAGGTGGTATTATTGCTCCAGTTATTCCGCCTTCAATTGGTATGATTTTATTAGGTGTTGCTGGTCAAGTTTCTATTACAAAATTATTTATGGCTGGTATTGTTCCAGGTCTTATGATGGGTATTGCTATCATGGGTACTTGGTACTTTGTTGCTAGACGTGATGATGTTGTTACTGAACCAAAGGTTGAAATGAAGCAACGCTTAGCTGAAACTAAGAATTCTTTCTGGGCACTTTTACTTCCAATAATTATTATTGGTGGTCTAAGATTTGGTTTCTTTACACCAACTGAAGCAGCTATTATCGCAGCTCTTTATTCATTGTTTGTTGGTTTATTTGTTTACCGTGAAATTAAATTTGGTCAGTTATATGGCTTGTTCTTAGCAGCTGCTAAGACAACTTCTGTTGTATTATTCTTAGTTGCGGCTGCTACTGTTTCTGCTTGGCTTGTTACTGCTGTGAATATTCCACAACAGCTTGGTGAAGCTCTTTCTATCTTTATGGACAATAAGACACTTCTTATGTTCATTTTGATGGGTCTTGGTCTTGTTATGGGCTGTGTGCTTGACTTTACACCAAGTATTCTAATTATGACTCCAGTTTTGATTCCAATCGTTAAGGAAGCTGGTATTGACCCTGTATATTTCGGTGTTATGTATATATTAAACCAATGCTTAGGGCTTATTACTCCACCAGTTGGTGCAGTACTTAATGTTATTAGTAGTATTGGTAAAATGCCAATGAGCAAAGTTGTTGGTGGAGTAGCACCATTCTTACTTGCTGAATCACTTGTTATGGTGATTTTGATTCTATTCCCACAGCTGGTACTTGTGCCACTTTCTTGGATGGTTAAATAATTCTGCGTTATGCAAAATATTTTTAATTTATAATAGAAAGACTGTTGCTTTTTGCAGCAGTCTTTTTTATTATATATTTAAGAATGAAGATTGTGTTAACTTTGATATAACAGGTCAAATGAGGCAAAAATGAATAATAATAATGAGATAGATAGCTCATGTGAAGAATTCCGCTATAGTGTTCTGAGTGAGAGCGATTTTGCAATCTGGGTTTGGAATCCTATTACTGGTGAGTTTGGCTTTAATGCTAGATTTATCGAGATGCTTGGCTATAAGCATAACAGTTTTGAATTCCACATTAGCGCATTTAAAAATATTCTGCACCCTGAAGATAAAAGCGATGTTGTTAGAAAGCTAAACAATATAGGTAAAAAAACTGATTCACGCAATAATTTTAGCATTAATTTTAGGCTATTATGTGCAGATGGAGAGTATACCTGGGTTCGCTGTTTAGGCTATGTTATATCTCGTGATTTAAATGGTGTCTCTGCTAAAGTTTGTGGCTTGATTGTTGATTTGCACACTATTGACGGTGTTACAGCTTATAATGATAGAATGAGAATAGCCATAAATGCCACAAATGATGGTATTTTTGACTGGAACGTACGTGATGATGAGGTTTATTATAGCCCAGAGTATATTAAAATGCTTGGCTATACGCCTGAAGAATATAAGGGTGATTTTGATTCTTGGTATGACCGTATTCACCCAGACGATAGAGATGATGTTGTCACTTACCAATTTAAATACATAAATAATGCAGAGCATGGTGATGTTTTTAAAAGTATTTATCGCTTAAAAAATAAAAACGATGAGTATATCTGGATTTTGGGTAGGGCTCGTGTTGTAAACCGTGATGAAAATGATAAGGCAATTCGCATTGTTGGCTTGCATACAGATATTACAAATATCCAAAAAAGCCAAGATGAACTTACACAGGTTTTATATAAAGATGGTTTAACGTCCCTCTATAATAGACTTTATTTTGATGTGGTTATTGAAAATTTACATGAAAAAGATTTTCCGTTAAGTGTGTTTTTCTGTGACTTGACAGGCTTAAAATTGATAAATGATCACCTTGGGCACCAAAAGGGCGATGAATTGATTTCAATTGGTGCTAAGATTTTAACTGAAGCGCTGCCAAGCAAAGCACAAATCTTTAGAATTGGTGGCGATGAATTTATCGCACTTTTACCAAACACTGAAGAAATTGAAGCTTCTGAAATTAAAAAACAAATTGATAGTTTGATCACTAACCATAATAACCTTGCTAATGATGTTCCTTTGTTTATGGCTATTGGCATGATTAATTCAAAAGAGTATCAGACAGGACGTGAACTTTTAGCCCAGTCAGATTATGCTATGCGTAAAGCCAAAAGCACTAATAGAAAAACTGCTTTGTTTACAATTAAAAATTATATTGAAATGCAAACAGATCAATATGTTAGCTTGATTGACAGAAGAACTCATAATTTAAGACCAAACATTGATAGGCGTAGAACAAGACGTGATGAAATTACTGGAAAGCTTAGGTTTAATGATACAACTGGATTTTCACCTAGTTTAAAAGCTGAGCTTGCAATTGATGTTATTTCTGGTGATAAGACTTTGAATGAAGTTAACTTACAGTATGGCGTTCGTAGTGAAGATGTAAATGGGTGGATTGCGATTATAAAGGCTAATGCAGAAAAATTATTTGATTGTGCAGAATAATTTTTTGCAAAGCTTATGAATCATTTTTGAATTTAAAAAAAGGGACTTTTAAGTCCTTTTTTGTATTAAACATCTTTTTTATCAATTATTATAGATTATTTATTTGATGATGAAAAACATGTTAATATACCGTAATAAATGTATTTACTAGTCAAAGTTGACAAATAAAAATGCAAGAAATAAGGACATGGAATGTGCTTTTCTTGCATTTTTATGGTTTTAAAAGATAGTTTTTCATCATCGACTTACAAAGCTTTTGCGAAAGCAAAAAAATTGCGCCACGTAGAACAAGCTAGAACTTGTTTCTAGCGTCGGGCAAGGGTGTTTGGAGTGAGCG
>CAYJPK010000079.1:0-9072 GCA_964372035.1 uncultured Desulfovibrionaceae bacterium
ATTTATTCTACCGTCTTAATTTAATACATATTGAGCTAGCGCCTCTAAGACAAAGAAAGCAGGACATAAAAATTTTAACAAACTTTTTTATTCAAAAATTATCAAAAGAATATAAGTTGCCTATTCCTGCAAACAATTTAAATATTAATTGGGAGGATTTTTTAGACTATAGCTGGCAAGGTAATGTTAGAGAGTTAAAAGCTTTAATTGAAAAACATATTTTATTGAAAAAAGATATTGTTTCACTTGATTTGAATGCTGAAGATGAGCTTAAAAATTTAAATTTTGAACTTGAAGCAGATTGCAACTATTCACTTGAAATACTAGAAAAAAAATATATACATCACGTACTAAAGAAAACAAATTTTAAATTATCAGGTAAAAATTCAGCAAGTGAAATTTTAGGCATACATTACACAACCTTAAAAGCAAAAATGGAAAAATTCAATATTACAATTTAATAAGTTAATAAGTTAACCAGTTAGTCTTAAGGTTTTATGTTGCAAAAATTCATTTTTGTCTTTGGCAATAGTTTTTTTCTTATAAAAATCAGAGCAAGCTATTAGCCATTTTTTCTTGCTTTACCAAGATGATCTGCTACTTTCCGCTTTTGACAAGGCTTCTGCCCGAAGAGCGTCATTCCACATTTTTTCTTCAGGGCTTTGTTTATTTTTTTGACCAAAACTAGATTGAGAATATCTAAAAGCATCATCTCTTTCTTTTCTTTCATTTTCAATTTTTCTTGTTCTTTCTCGCTCTCTTTCTCTTATTATTTCTGCCTCTGTTCGTTGCACAGGTCCAAGCCTCGCTAGAACAAGAAAGAATGTAATAAAAGATGCACAAAACAGAATTGCTTTCCCATAATACAAGCTAAAATCAAGCAAATCTTTAGCAGAATTACCAAAAAGTCCATTCAAAAGGAGCGCTGGAATAGAAAATATTAACAGCATGATAAGTAGTTTTTCCGCAAAAAATACACATGCTAAAAAAATAGCACTAAGATAAGTATAATAAATTAAAGAACCAAAATTCAATATTCTTTCAGTGTAATGAAAAACAATAAAGATATCACCTAAACAATAAACATAAAGAAAAGCTAGCGCACAGCTTGCTCGCAAAGTGTATAAAGCATATTTAAACATATCTATAAAATCTTTCCTTATTTAGTATGAATTATGAATTAAGTTTTTACATTCGGTTTTTAATATCGTGTCATACTTTAGCTTATAAATCAAGAAATATGAAATCACAAAATTAGTTTTAAACAAATAAATGCAAGAAATATCTTAGAATTCCTTGCATTTATATTTTTTTTATTTTGTATTAGCGTTTTGAGTGATGCATCTCGCGTCTGTCATGCCTATCTTCATGCCTATCTTCACGTCTATCTGCTATATCCTCGCGTCTGTCATGTCTATCTTCACGACGGTCTGCTATATCTTCACGGCGGTCACGTATATCCTCACGTCTGTCACGTATATCTTCACGGCGATCATACCTATCTTCACGTCTGTCATGCTTAATATCATGGCGAACATTATGGTGATTTTTGCCAAGCTGACTATTAATTATAATAGGTTTAGGTGTTGGCGTATGAACAACTACAGGCTTAGGTGCAGAAGGCTGTATTATGACTGGCTTTGGAGCTGGTTTTCCACCAATAAAAATATGTAAATCATCAATAAGCCCTGCGTGTGAATTTTGAGTAAAAACAAATAACGCAACAATCATTAAAAATGTAATCTTTTTCATAATAACTCCATATTTTTTTTATACTTACAAGTATTTTAAAAGTTTTTAATTTTACTATAATTATATAATTCTAATTAAACACAACTGTAGTTTTAGTTTGATTTTATTCTTTTGAATTAGCTATTAGCTTTACGCTCTTTAATAGCTTCTTTTATTTTCTCAAGCTCATCTTTAGTTATGTAACCATCTTTATTAGCATCAATTTTATCAAAACTCTTTTTAATTTTGCCTTGTGCTTCGCCTGAGCTAATTTTGCCATCATTATCCTTATCCATTTTTTCTATATTTTTTTTGTTTTTATTTTTTTTACGCTCCTTAATGGACTCTTTCATTTTTTCAAGCTCATCTTTGGTTATAAAACCATCTTTATTAGCATCAATTTTATCAAAACCCTTTTTAATTTTGCCTTGTGCTTCGCCTGAGCTAATTTTGCCATCATTATCCTTATCCATTTTCATAGCTTTATCATTTGCATAAGAGTTTTGTGCAAAGCTCAACACTGCTAACATCATTAAACAACTTAATTTTTTCATTTTTTTATCCTCTTTATTAAAATTTATTATTTACTTTTTTGCAGGCTCGTTTGCCTTAACAGCGTTTGACTCACTCGCTGTAAAAACTTTATAGCCTAAAGCCTTTAAGAAAATCATCGGTCAAAAAGTGGCAATTTAGTGGCAATTTTATTTATTACTAGTCATACATTTTGTTCTATGCTAATTTGCCTATATAAATTGACACTAATAGAGTGAGATTAAAAAAATGAAAAAAATTTATATAGCTGATGATGAAAAAAATATTCGTGATATTATTGCACTTTTTTTGCGTAATGATGGCTTCATAGTTGAAACTTTTGCAAATGGTGATGAGCTAAAAAAAGTTTTTGATGAAGAGCCATCTGATTTAGTTATTCTTGATATTATGATGCCTGGAACTGATGGTGTAACGCTTTGTAATGAAATTCGCCAAAAATCTAATGTACCGATTATTATTGTTTCTGCAAAAGATACTGAATTAGACAGAATTACTGGAATTACAATGGGAGCTGATGACTATCTTGTTAAGCCTTTTTCACCTATGGAACTTGTAGCTAGGATTAAGGGTATTTTTCGTCGTATAAATTGCCATGAAAGTGTGCAAGAAGAAAAACATTTGCAATTTGGCGATATTACACTTGACATTAGCACTCGGACTTGCAAACTAGAAGATAGCGTTTTAGACTTAACGCCAACTGAATTTGCACTTATGGCATATATGTTTAAACATCAAGAAAAAGCTATTTCTCGTGACGAACTATTAAAAAATGTTTGGAAATTTGATTTTGATGTATGCACAAGAGCAACAGACGATGTACTGAAAAGATTGCGTAAAAAATTATTATCTTCAAATGTTAGGATAAGCTCTGTATGGGGTTATGGCTTTAAGCTTGAACTCGTGCAAGATATTGTATAAAAAGGATCATATATGATTTCATTGCAAAAAAAAATACTACGACCATACATTTTTTTTATTGTAGCTGTTCCACTTGTAATAATTAGCTTATTCAACGCTTCAATATATTACTTTTCAGATATTAAAGCAAGGCAAGGCCTTGAAGATATTTATTTAAGTTTGCAAGAAAAAAATAAAAATAAAAAGCCACCAAGGATAGCTGTATTTAACAGAGCAAAAGAACTAAGCATTGCCACAGAGCTCTTTATGTTTTCAAAACAAGGTGAACTCACAACTCCAGATAGAAATCAAGAAGCTAAAATTGACAATGCTACTGCAAAGCTTGCTTTTGATAATTTAATAAATGAAAGTTTCGGTAAAATAATAGTATATGAAAGTAATAATACCACTTATTACGCAATGAAAGTTAAAGTACCAGCTTCAAAAAAACCTGAACTAGCTATTTATATAACAAATAGGGATTTTTTTGAACCCTTTGTGGCTATTGTTAACAAAGTACTTTTACTGATAACATTTACAGTTGTTGTTATTGCCATTATAATTTCACGCAAACTCGCAATTTCACTTATAAAACCAATTAAAAATATTATTGAAGACATAGAGAATGCTAATTTTAGCACTCCAAAAATTGTTACAAGCAAGACAGATATTAAAGAGCTTTTCTCCCTATCACAAGAAGTAAACAATATGGCTAAAAGGATTTATGAGCATAATCAAGAGCAAAAATCCTTTTTGCACAATGCCTCGCATGAACTTAGAACACCGCTTATGAGTATTCAAGCATATGCCGAGGGTATTGAGCAAAAAATATTTGCAGATAATAATCACGCAACTAATATAATAAAAACTGAAACAAAAAGATTATCTGTACTGGTTGATGAGCTTTTAACCCTTTCACGCATTGAAAATATCGAACAAAATAAGAGCCTTAAACATGATTTAAGGCAAAACAATAAAAACTCCTTGCAAAAAATATTACAAACCAATCTCGAATCCTTGTATGCTTATGCAATAAAACAAAATAAAGAAATTAAACTAAAATTAAATAACGACGCTGATGTATATATTAATGAAGAACTTTTTTATCAAGCAGTCACAAATATTATTTCAAATGCTATACGTTTTGCTAAAGCGACGATTAATGTAACACTATATACCGCTAATTCTACGGCTATAATTGAAATTGAAGATGACGGAATTGGTATAGCCGCAAAAGATTTACCATATGTTTTTGATAAGTTTTATAAAGGTGAAAATGGTAATTTTGGACTTGGCTTGTCAATTAGCAAATCTGCCATGCACTCAATGAATGGAGAGATTTCAGTTCAAAACGGTGAAAAAGGAGCTATATTTAAGCTTATTTTCCCTTTAGATTAGGTTAAAATAAAAACTGAATAAAATCAGTTGTTTATAAAATGAAATACTTTTACTTCAATTGTGCATTTATTTTTTATTGATTTATTTCTGGCACTTAAAACATTTACATTATTTTTAATATTTGCTAGTTTAATTTTCGGAGGCTACTATGACTATTAAAAGAGCACGGACAAATGAGCAAATTGAAGCCCGAAGAGATGAAATTGTTGCTGTAGCAAAAAATATTTATGAAACTGAAGGGCTTGATAAATTAAACTTTTTTACAATATCAAAACAAACAAAATTCACTAGACCAACTATATATAATTATTTCAAGGTAAAAGAAGAAATAATGCTTCAACTTCTGATTTATTATATGGGTGAATTTACAAATGAATTAAGTTCTTATTTTGCCGAAGACAAAGAATATAACTATGATGAAATTGCAAGTGCTTTTACCAATGCTTTTTTAGCAACACCTAAAGTAATTGAACTACTTACGATATTAAATACTACGATTGAAAGGCATGTATCTGTTGAAGTTTTAACTGACTTTAGAGCGCAAATTATGTCTTACCACATTCCACTTAGTGCTATTTTTAAAAGGGTTACAAAATGTGACAGCGAAGAAAAAAGCATTGAGTTTTTAAGTACATCTATGGCACTTGCGACTGGTCTTTATTATATGTGCTTTATGAGTGAGAAAAAGAAAGAAGCGATTAAGCTTTCAAACACTAGCTATGCTGTTCCAAAGTTTGAAGTTGTATTTAAAAATGCAATGACTGCACAACTCAAACATATTTTTAATTAACTGTAGATTTATTTGTATTGCATATTAACGATAAGAAGCCAAATCCTACAAAGATTTGGCTTCTCTCAAGTAGTAAAAAACTACCTCTCTACCCTGGCAGATCCACCACTCATTAGTTTTTCAACTTCATTTTTACATGCCATTGAAGTATCACCAGGAGTAGTCATTGCAAGTACACCGTGCGCAATACCATAATTCACAGCAACTTGTATATCGCCTGTTTCCATCAAGCCATAAATCAGACCAGAAGCAAAGCTATCACCACCACCAACTCTATCAACAATCTCTAATGATTCATAATGGTTAGAGTCAACGACTTTACCATCAGCATAGCAAATTGCATACCAGTCATTATTAGTAGCTGTCTTTACATTTCTAAAAGTAGTTGTAATAACTTTGAAATTAGGGAATTTTTCCATTGTTTGGGCAAATAAATCTTTATAAAGTTCTTCATTATAAAGCGTTAAATCAGGTGTATGCCCTAATATACCAAGCCCCACAAAAGCATTATAGTCTATCATAACATCAATATATTTCGCCATTTCAAGATTAACTTCTCTAGCCTTTTCAATGCCACCAATGCCTCTCCATAAAGATGGTCGATAATTTACATCATATGATACGATAGTTCCATGCCTTTTAGCCGCTTGCATAACTGCAATTGCTGTTTCAGCTGTTTGTTCTGAAAGACCTGCAAAAACACCGCCTGTATGCAACCATCTAACGCCTAGAACCCCAAAAATATAATCTAAATCAAAATCATAAGGGCTTAATTGGCTAACTGCTGTATAGGCTCTATCAGATACACCTAGCGCATGGCGAAAACCAAAACCACGCTCAGTAAAGTTAAGTCCATTTCTTGCATTTCGCCCAACTCCGTCATACTCTACCCATTTAATAAATCTTGTATCAACGCCGCCTTGCAGAACTAAGTCCTCAATTAGCTTTCCTATTTCATTATTAGCAAGTGCAGTTAATACTGCCGTGTTATAACCAAAACAGCGTCTTAAACCACGCACAACATTATATTCACCACCACCTTCAAACGCCTTAAAGCTTCTAGTGGTTTTAATTCTACCCTCGCCTGGATCAAGGCGCAACATAATCTCACCTAGTGAGATTGCATCAAACAAACATTCTCTTCTTGGCCGTATATTCAAGTCCATAACAACTCCTATATTACAAGTATGTTAAATAACCTATTGTAACAACTTTATTATTTCAAATTGTTGATAGTATATATCTAATAAGATGTTGTGGCAAGTTTTTTATCTCTGATGCTTTTTGACTATAAGTATAACTATCAATAAATTTACTTGAATACAAAAAGCTTTTCTAGTAAAGTATCCTTTAGATAAATTAAATTTGAGGTTTATATGGTACTATCTCTTTCACAGCGTATTGCAAATGAATTATCACTATCAGAAGCACATATTGCTAAAACAATTACACTACTTGACGACGGAGCAACAATTCCATTTTTAGCCCGTTATCGTAAAGAAATTACTGGCGGTCTTGATGAAATAGAACTTGCAAAGCTTAGAGATTGCCTTGATAAGTTAAGAACACTTGATGCAAGACGAACTGCAATTCTATCTGCAATGCAAGAACGTGAACAATTAACTTTAGAACTTGAAAAAGCTATTAATGAAGCGCAAAGCTTAAGCATCTTAGAAGATATTTATTTACCATATAAGCCAAAACGTGTAACACGTGCTGCAAAGGCAAAAGAACGTGGCTTAACAGAGCTTGCCGAGGCTATTTTATTACAAGACAAGTCTACAAAAGATGTAAAAGACCTTGAAATATTAGCTAAAAAATTTGTAAAAGAAGATGAAGACCCTAAGCTCTGCGTAGAGGATATTGAAAGTGCATTAAGCGGTGCTCGTGATATAATTGCTGAACAAATGTCAGAGGATATGAAAAGCCGTAATAGCCTTAGAAATCTTTTTGTGAAAAATGCTGTGCTTATCTCAAAAGTTGGAAAAGACAAAGAGGAAAGTGGCATAACATACCAAGATTATTTTGAATTTAGCGAAAAATCTGCAACAATGCCTGCCCATAGACTTTTAGCTGTCTTGCGTGGTGAGCGAGAAGGATTTTTATCTGTAAGTGTGAAACCTGATGAAGAAAGAGCTCTTGATATACTTGATAAATTTTGGGTAAAAGCTAGTAATCATGCTGGAGCTAGTGAAGTTAAAATAGCAATGAAAGATGCTTGGCAAAGGTTGCTTGCACCCTCGCTTGAAAATGAATATCGAACAGTACTACGTGAACGAGCAGAAAAAGAAGCTACAAATGTATTTACTGCTAATTTACGAAAACTTCTTTTATCTTCACCTCTTGGAGCAAAACGTCTAATTGCACTTGATCCAGGTTGGCGCACCGGTGCAAAGCTTGTTTGCCTTGATGCTTATGGAAATCTTCTACACCATGACGTTATTTACCCGTTAACAGGTCAAGAACAATCTAAAAAAGCTGGCGAAAGCATAAAAAATCTTTGCAAAAAATATGATATTGAAGCAATAGCTGTTGGTAATGGAACTGCTGGTCGTGAAACAGAAGCTTTCGTAAAATCCTTAAATTTATCAGCTGATATTTTTGTAATCTTGGTTGATGAGCGTGGAGCATCTGTCTATTCAGCTTCTGAAGTTGCAAGGGCTGAATTTCCTGATTATGATGTTACAGTGCGAGGTGCTGTTTCTATTGGAAGACGTTTAATGGATCCGCTTGCCGAACTTGTAAAAGTTAACCCTGCTTCGCTTGGAGTTGGGCAATATCAACATGATATTAACCAAAATGACTTGCAAAATGCCCTTAAAGAAGTCGTTGAGTCTTGCGTTAATGCTGTTGGTGTTGATATGAATACTGCTAGCGGTGAATTACTAAGCTATGTATCAGGAATTGGACCTGCTCTTGCAAAAAATATCATAAAATGGCGTAGTGAAAATGGTGCATTTGCAACACGTAAAGACTTACTAAAAGTTCCTCGTCTTGGCGCAAAAGCCTTTGAATTATCAGCTGGTTTCTTGCGCATTCCAAATGGTAAGGAAGCTCTTGATGCTAGCGCTGTTCACCCTGAACGCTACAGTTTAGTAAAGCAAATGGCAAAGGACGTTGGCGCAAATGTTGCTGAACTTCTTGCAAATGAAGAGCTAAGAAAAAGAATTAATTTAAATTCTTATGTTGATGAAAATATTGGCTTACCAAGCTTGCAAGACATTATGGCAGAGCTTGCAAAACCAGGGCGTGACCCAAGAGCAGCTTATGAACATTTTAGTTTTGCTGATGGCATTACTGATATTGAGCATCTAACAGTTGGTATGGAACTAAATGGAATTGTTACAAATGTTACGCAATTTGGCGCATTTGTAGATATTGGTGTGCATCGTGACGGGCTTGTGCATATTAGCAAGTTATCAAATACTTTTGTTAAAAATCCACATGAACTAGTTAGTACTGGTCAAAAGGTGAAAGTAAAAGTTGTTGAAGTTGATGTTAAGCGAGGGCGCATTAATTTGAGCATGAAAGATGTTTCGTGATTTTTGGTAATTTGTAAGGACAATATAACGCAAATGTAATATCAAGCTTTAATAAGCTTTATGGACTAGTGCAGGTATTTATAATTTTAAATATCTGCACTATTTTTTGTAGTCGATGATGAAAAACATGTTAACATGTAGTAATAAAAAAAATTAATAGTT
>CAYJPK010000080.1:0-9055 GCA_964372035.1 uncultured Desulfovibrionaceae bacterium
CTATTCATGTTAGCCATGTTTTGATTTGGCATATTTTGGTTATACATATTTTGATTGTTATGCACTTGGTTTTGATTTATATTATTTGACTGATTAACGGGCATCGCAATCATTTTATTAAGATTTGCAATTTGCGCTTCAGTTAATTCAACTTTTAAATTTTCAGCTTTACCGATTGAATTAATAATAAAACTTGGTAGATTATAAGCACCAAATTTAACGTCTTTTGCTACATATTTAATGTCTTTTAGCTCAGCTTTAACAATAACTGTATTGGTGTGACCATTTTTATTATAGAAATTATTTGAGTTAATAGCTGTGTTGGTCCACCTTGTTTCATATTTATATGTAGTAGTTTTTTGTTCTTTACCATCTGATGTTTTAGTTGTTTCAGTTTTTTTATCTTCGACCCACTGATAAAATTGGACATCTCTTTCAAGCTTTATTGCTTTTGCACTAATTCCAAAAAGAGAGTCTGTTAATACATCATTTGTCATCGCAAGACCTTTTGTATAAACAACTTTTTTATTAAATGATGGATCAATTGTATCAATATCAGGCATATCAACGGTTACTAGTTGAGCTTCTGCTATTGCTCCAGCTTCTCTAACTGAACGTCCTTCATTCCAGTAAAGAGCATAAGATGCTATTGCAATAAGAATAACACCAAAAATAATTCCTTTAAAAGAATTGCCTAGTTTTTCCATAAAACCAGTTGGTTCACTAATTGTAATTTCTTGATTTTCGTTGCTTTGGTATGACATGTTGACCTCTACTTTTTAAAATATTGATTTTATTAGCTAAAAAGACGTAAATTTTAAAACACTTCACGGTTAAGTTGAATATAACTAAAAAAAATAAATATTTCATGTGCCATTTAGCACATTTACGTAATTTATATTTATATTACTGTATATAAAAGTCCCAACGAAATAGGAGTTTTTATGAAAAAAGTTCTATCCTTTTCAGTATTAGTGTTATTGTTATTATCGTTTGCTTGCTCAAAGCAGTTGACTCCTAAAAGTACACAATATCAGGAGCAAATAATTATTTTACATACTAATGATGTTCATGCAGGAATTGATGATAATATTGGTTATGCCGGCTTGGCTGCGTATAAAAATGAGCTTGAAGATAAGTACGGTGAACATAATGTTATTTTGGTTGATGCAGGCGATGCGATTCAAGGAGCAAGTGTTGCAATGCTAACAAGGGGCAGTGCAATAATTGAACTTATGAATGCTGTTGAGTATGATTTTTTTGTGCCTGGAAATCATGAATTTGATTATCAAATACCTAGACTGTTTGAGCTTTCAAAGGACTTAAAAACACAAATCATTTCTTCAAATTTTTTGAGTTTAAAAGAAAATAAATCAATCTATCCAGGCTATAAAATATATACAGTTAATGACATTGACATAGCTTTTCTTGGCGTTTCAACTCCTGAATCACTAACCAAAGCAAGCAGTCAATATTTTCAAGATGAAAGTGCTAATTTCATCTATAGTTTTGCAGAAGATAAAAGCGGTAAAAGGCTATATGATGTTGTGCAAAAAAATATTAATGCAGCAAAAGCTGATGGAGCTGATTATATTATAGGTTTAGTGCATTTAGGGATTGATGCCGCTTCAAAACCATGGCGTTCTACTGATTTAATTGCAAATACTGATGGCTTTGATGTCGTTTTAGATGGTCACTCACATTCAGTTATTGAGGGTGAAGTATTTAAAGATAAGGCAGGAAAGAACGTTATTTTAGCTCAAACAGGCACCAAATTAAAATATATTGGTAAAATTACCATTAACCAAGATACTGGAAAAATCAATGCTAAGTTAATCGGTAAAGATGAAAAATATAATAAAAAAGACCCAATAGTTCAAGCTAAAATTGAAAAAATTAAAGCCGAATTTGCTGAATTGTTAGCAAAAGATATTGCTGTAAGCGACTATAATTTATTAACAAGCATGAATAATGTTTCGCTAGCAAGAATTCAAGAAACAAATTTAGGTGATTTAGTTTCTGATGCTTATAGGATTATTCTTGATACTGATATAGGCATTGTAAATGGTGGTGCTATTCGGACTAATTTAGCGAAAGGTCAAATTAACTATCAAGAAATTATAGATTTACATCCATTTGGAAATCATATCATTTCCATGGAAATAAGTGGTAAAACCCTAAAAGATGCGCTTGAGATGGGTGCCAAAAATACCCCAACTCCTAATGGTGGCTTTTTGCAAGTGTCAGGTATGACATATGAAATTGATAGCTCTATACCGTCATCAGTTAAAGTAGATGAGCACGGAAATTTTATTTCGGTAGATGGTCCATATAGAGTGAAAAATATAATGATAGCTGGTAAAAAGCTTGATGAAAGTAAAAATTATACTGTTGCCTCTCATGATTATTTGCTTAAAAAAGCTGGAGATGGAATGACAATGTTTAAAAATTCTAAAATCTTAAAAGATATGTTCATGGCTGATAGTGAGGTTTTAATTAAATTTATTACTGAAAACCTAAATGGCAAAATTTCTAGTGAATATTCTAATGTTGATGGTTCCGAAAGAATTAAAATCTTAAAATAATTTGGGGGGCATATGTCAAAAAATCTTAAAAATAATTTGTACTATTTAATCATTTCTAGCCTTTGTATGTTCATTTTAATGTTTACCAATTTAGCCTTTGCCAAGGAAAAGGTATTACTTGATGCCGATATGGTAGATGCTTTTGATGATGGGGTTACCATGCTTATGTTAGCGGCTGATCCTAAAATTGAGCTTGTTGGTGTGACAACTGTTTCAGGTAATTCATGGGTTAAGTCTGGTACGGCATCTGCTATTTATCAGCTTGAAATTATGGGTAAAAATAATATTCCTGTAGCAATGGGAGCAGAGTTTCCACTTAGAGCAGATAGACATGAAAATATTGAACTTGAAAGAAAATTATTTGGTATTGGTCGTGATATTTGGACTGGTTCATTTGGTTTAAAAAATCCTAAATCATGGCAAGAATACTATAAGCAAAATTATGGCTCAAACCCTAAAATTATGCCAATAGAGCAACATGGAGTTGATTTTATTATTGATACAGTTCGTAAAAATCCTAACGAAATTACAATTGCCGCAATTGGACCATGCACAAACTTAGCTTTAGCAATACGTAAAGCACCTGATATTATTCCTTTAATTAAAAGAGTAATTTATATGGGGGGTAGCTTTTTTATTGGTGGAAATGTAACTCCTGCTGCTGAATTTAATTGGTGGTTTGACCCTGAAGCAGCTCGTATTGCTGTTCGTGCACCATTTAAAGAGCAAATTATAGTTGGGCTTGATGTTGCAGAAAAAATTGTATTTGAACTACATGAATATAAACGCTTTTTAAAGACTATGAATGGAAACCTACTGGGAAAATTAGCCGAAAAATCTCATGTTGGACATAGTTTTGCGCAAGATGAAAAGTTTACACATTTTGTATGGGATTTAATTGTTGCTGCTATTTTGATTGAGCCAAGCATTGTTACAAAAGAAGAGACACTTTTTATTGATGTAAATGATCAATTCAGCTTGTCTTACGGTCAATCATTAGCTTTTCCTATTCATGGTCCGGCTGGAACTAAAAAGGCAAGAATTATCCTTGAAATTAATGAAAATCGCTTTTGGGATATGGTAAATAATAGTTCGTACTGGAAAAATATCAAATAATGACTTTTAAAATAAACTATGTATTGAGAGTTTATCACTTTACATAGTTTTTTTGTGGTTTAAAATAAGATATCTGAAAATGGCTTATATAATATGTGTTAATTAAATTTTGATAGCAGTTTCTTTACGCTTTTGGTAAGTATACAAATGACTAAAACCAATGTTTTTTAGGATATTAATGCCTGCATCAAAGCCATTTAAGAAATAATTAGCACTATGTGCATCACTGCCTAATGATACTTTTTTTCCACCCAAGTCATGATAAAGTTTAAAGAAATACTCTAGATAGCTTGTGTCTTTATAAATATAAACAAAGCGAGTATTGAACTCAAGAGCCTTATTTTTATTGATAATAAGCTTAAAGAGTGTTTCTAATTTATCCCTATGATTTTCGATGTTTAATTTGTCTATATAGCGCAATAGAAAATCAATATGTCCAACAATGTCAAAGCAACTAATGTTTTGTAACATGTTAATATATATATCTAAATATTTTGAATATGCTTCATTGTTTGTTAAGCCATTTAAAAAATCGTAGCTAGTACAGCCAGCGTCTTCACCTTCATGCACGGACATGATAACTACATCATAATCTACATTATTAACAATATACTCAATGTCTTTTATGCGTGAAAATTTATATCCCATTTCAACGCCTTTTAAAATCTTTATATTGTACTTTTTTTGTAGTTTTTTAATTGTATAATCTTGTAATTGAATATCATAAATATCGTCCATTCCAAGATATACACATGATAAATCAAGGTGTTCAGTTGTGACAAAGTGCGTAAGTCCGTGTTTTTTAGCTTCGCTTAAGTAATTTTCAAAACTTTCATGAGAATCACTTGAAAGAAAGCTATGTACGTGTTGATCGTAAATTTTCATGCTGCACTCTTTTTTGTTTGTTATGAGTTTTTTGTATTTTATTATCAATAATAATACAAGTGATAATTTGTTAAAAATATGTGACTTTTATGTTATCTTTTATGCGTTATGTAAGAGAATTTAAGATTAATTCTTTTTGACAAACAACTTGAAAAAAATTATAAGAATAGAGCGTTGTTGTTGATTTGTTTATACTATTAAACCATTTTTTTTACAAGGATAAAATATATGTGCGGAATTATTGGATATACTGGATTTCAACCAGCACTGCCAATTGCTGTAGAAGCACTTCGTAAATTAGAATATCGTGGTTATGATTCAGCTGGCGTTGCTTTTATTGATAATGATAAGTTTAGAGCTGTAAAAGCTGCTGGAAAACTTGAAAATTTAGATAAAAAAATGCAAGCAGAATATCACTTGCCAGTAACTTGTGCAATTGGTCATACTCGTTGGGCGACTCATGGTGAGCCAACAGTTGATAATGCACACCCTCATATTGATAATTCTGGGCGTCTTGCCATAGTACATAATGGAATAATTGAGAATTACCTTGAACTTAAAGAATTTTTAAAGCCACATGGGATAAAATATTCTTCAGCGACTGACACAGAAGTTTTAGTTAACTTTATTGCTTATCATCTTGAAAAAGAGGGTGACATTGAAAAAGCATTACAAGTTGCCCTTGAAAAAGTAACAGGAGCTTACGCTTTAGTAATTTCTGACTTAACAGTTCCAGGTAAGTTATGGGCAGTAAGGCAAGCAGGTCCAATGATTTTAGGCGTTGGGCAGCATGAATACTTTATTGCATCAGATGCTCCAGCCTTTATTGCGTGGACAAAGGACGTGATATTTATTAATGAGGGTGAGCTTTTATCTTGTTCTGCCACTGGCTACGAAGTAAAAAATCTTTCAGACCTAAGCAAAATTGAAAGAGAACCAGTCACTTTAAAATGGGATACTGTATCAGCCCAAAAAGGCGGTTATAAACACTTCATGCTTAAAGAAATTTTTGAACAACCAAGGGTAATTGAAGATTGCCTACGTTCAAGAATTGTTGATGGCAAGGTAGAGCTTGTAGAGCTTGAGGAGCTTGCTATTCCACGTCGCATAAATATTGTTGCTTGTGGAACATCGTACTATGCAGGCTTATGGGGCAAAGATATTATTGAAGAACTGGCAGGAGTGCAAGTTAATGTTGAGCTTGCATCAGAATTTGCATTTAGAAAGCCTACATTTTTTGATGATGAATTTGTGCTTAGCATCAGCCAAAGTGGCGAAACTGCTGATACTTTAGCTGCGTTAAGAAAGGCGAAAGCGGCTGGTGTGCCAAGCGTTTCAATTTGTAATGTACTTGGATCTTCGCTTACAAGAGAAGCAAATGCAACTATTTATACTCATGCTGGACCTGAAATTTGTGTTGCTTCAACAAAAGCGATGATAAGCCAACTGCTTGTATTGCTCTTAATTGCACTATATTATGCGCAGAAAAAGCAAGTAAATTTAGATAAAGTAGCTAAATACTTAGAAGGTATTTCAAACCTTTCAGCACTTTTAGAAAAAGAATTGCCAAAATTAGCAGAGCAAGCAGAAAAATTATCTGTAAACTACTATAAAGAAAAACATTTTTTCTTTTTGGGTAGGGGGTATCAATTCCCATTGGCCTTAGAGGGAGCTTTAAAAGTTAAAGAGCTATCATACATTCACGCCGAGGGTTATTCTTCAGCTGAAATGAAGCATGGTCCAATTGCTTTGATTGATAGTGAATTTCCGTCCTTTATCATAGCTGCAAACGATGAATTATTTGAAAAGGTGCGTTCAAATACTGAAGTTGTGCAAGCTCGTCGAGGCAAAACGATAGTGCTTTGTGATATTAATGCTCCAATTTCTGCACAAGATAAATGGGAAATTCCTTTGACACAAGTACAGCCACTTCAAAGCTTTTTAATTCTGCCAGCCTTGCAACTATTTGCATATCACGTTGCAAATCAGCTTAACTTAGATGTTGACCAGCCTCGTAATTTAGCAAAAAGTGTAACTGTTGAATAGATTTTATCAATAAGCAAAAGTAAGGTAAAAATATTTTTTTAAATGTTTTTACCTTTTTTTTGTGTACATTAAAATAGTAGACTTGAAGCTAAAAAACTGATAAATTTAATTTATATACAAAATTTTTTTTTACAGTTGTATATAGTAATTTATTAAATTTAATTATAGATAGTAAGTAAGGAGTTTGTTATATGTCAGTGATTAAAAAATTCTTTGATGATACAGATAAATTAACATTTAGAGATGTAATGTTTGTTATTTTAACACAAATTGTTTTATTTTTACTCATTATTTTAATTGTTTGGGGAAGTCAAAAACTATATTCTTCTATAGATGAAGTTGAATTTCCAAGTGGCTATAGTCTAATGACTACTGTCGATTCAACTGAAAAAGAAAAAGGTGTTGATCTTATTAACGCTATAACTAGTCAGCTAAGATATGAACTTGACTCGACTTTTGGTTGGAGTGCAAATGACATTATTTTTAATAAATTTATTCTAGATAATAGAGCTTATAGACAATATGGTGTTTATAATGCCACAAAAACAATCGTTGATTTCTTTTCAACTGATATTGCAAAACTTGGTTCAAGTGATAAAGAAAACAATGATTTATATTCTGCTAGAATGAATTATTTAGCTCTTAGCCCATCACGCTGGGGATTTTTATTTATTCCGTCTGCTGAGTCTTCATACAAAGAAGGTTTAAAGCTTATTGATAAATATACTGAGGACTTAAAGGCTGATAAAGCAATTTATAATTTGCGTTCTGACGATATTTACAATGGTTTAAATTTGATTTTAGGCGATAGGCTTTTGGGCTATGCTATTGGTTCTTTACAAGCTACAAAAGAAGATAGTTTTACAACAGTTGATAATAAAATTTATGAAGTTCAAGGTATGGCTATTGTTATTCGTGATTTCTTTAGAGCTTTATATGTTTTATATCCTGAAATGGCAGAAAAAAATAATCAACAAAATTACGATGTTGCTTTAGATTATTTGGACAAAATTTGTAATTACAATCCACTTATTGTAACTACTAGTTTTAATTCACCTGAGCTTATTATTTCTTACCTTTTGTTTGCAAAAAATAGAATTGAAGATATAAAAAATAGTATTAGAATTTAAGTATCACTCTATTTGATTGTTTGTCGTGTTTTTATATGCTGTTATCATATGTTTTTATGGTAACAGCATAATTTATAAATATAAAATTGAGGTAACTCATGAATAATTCTCAAGAAAATAATAAAAATGATATTGACGACTTGCAAGAAAATGATTTGCAAAATGATCTTTGTAGTAAACAAGATGGCTTGCTCGAAAAGTCTTCGTTTATACTTTGCCTTATAGGGATTTCTTTATTGTTTTGTGTGCTCGTTGAACCATTTGCAAAGGTTTTCTTTTGGGCTTGTGTATTAGCTCTTGTATTTTACCCTATTTTTTCTTACTTTAATGAAAGAAAAATAAACGCTAACAATAGCGCATTATTAACTGTAACTATATGTTTTGTTTTACTTATTATTCCTATTATCTTTTTGCTACTTTCATTAATTCAAGAGGGAACAGCCTTTTATAACTTAGTCAAAGGACAATCCTTAGAACCCTCGTTTTATGTAAATCAAGTAATTGAAGCTTTTCCTGTGCTTAATAAAGTTTTATACTACTTTAATATTAATATTAAAACATTAGATGTGACAATTAATGAATGGACAACAGTCGCATATACTTTTATTGCGCAAAAAGCCTTGGCAGTTGGTAGTGAAACCTTAAACCTTACGATTGATGTTGTAATGATGCTTTATCTCATGTTTTTTATGATTCGTGATGGAATGTTTTTAAGAGACTTACTCATTAAAGCACTTCCACTTGGAGATGAACGTGAGCATTTACTGCTTAGCAAATTTGCAGAAGTTACTCGTGCTACTATCAAGGGTACACTTGTTGTCGCTATAGTGCAGGGGGCTTTAGGAGGGCTTGCATTTTTTGTACTAGAAGTTAATGGTGCTATCTTGTGGGGGACTATTATGATTTTATTATCATTTGTTCCTGTTGTAGGTGTGGCTATTGTCTGGCTTCCTGTTGCAATTTATTTTCTAGCTGTTGGAACTTGGGTAAAGGGTGTCATTTTAATACTTTTTGGTGTTTTTGTTATTGGACTCGTAGACAATGTGCTTCGCCCAATTTTAGTTGGACGTGATACAAAATTGCCAGATTATTTAGTACTGCTTAGTACGTTAGGTGGCTTTACCTTGTTTGGCTTTACAGGCTTTATTGTCGGTCCACTTATTGCTGTTCTTTTTGTAACCTTCTGGAATATTTTTATTTGTGATTTTAACCATTGTAAAATATAAATGACTTTGTCTGAAAAAATAGTTTGACTTTGTCACTTTAATTAGTCGATGATGAAAAACATGTTAA
>CAYJPK010000081.1:0-3652 GCA_964372035.1 uncultured Desulfovibrionaceae bacterium
ACGCTTACGCAGAAAAATAAATATTGCCTTGTGCAAAGAAAAAATCTGAAAAGCTTGAGCAAATTGCCTAAAAGCGCAAATCGTGTGTATAATTAGCACTTAAAGGCGTTTAGATACGAAGATTTTTTATATGTAAAATTATAGTAGGTGGTGGATTTACTAGTAATGCAAAATTTGAGTTTTGTCACTCCGAGGAGCGAAGCGACGTGGGAGTCCATGTAACGAAGTGGTTTTTTAGTGTCAAAATAAAAATACATGTTTAATTATGATTTCTATAAAGTATTTATCCGTAATGACAATAAATTAAAAGTGTTTTGGAAAGGGTTGGGGGTCTGGGGGAAGGGAAATGATAATAACAATTAGCTTCGGCTATGCTTCGCATACACAAAGCCAAAATTATGCAGAACAAGTTCTACTTAATTTTGCTAAAGTTTATATTTGCTACGCATATATAAGTTATTTGAAAGGTTTTCCCTTCCCCCAGTTAATTAAAAAACAATCAAATCAATAACCAATCAAAAATTTATTTAAAAATTTTATTTAATTTTTTTTCGTAGCGTTCAAGCTCGCTAAAGATGCAGGCGCAGTAATTTTGGCGATATATTTCGAGTTCTTTAGATAAGTCAATAGCATCTTGCCAAAAAATACGCCAATCGGCATAGTAGAAGTCTATATTATACTTCTTGGCAAATTTTTCTCCAAGCTCTTTTAAAAGCTCATGATTTTGAAATTTTGAATAGAGTAGGGAAGTTGAAAAAGCTTTATAGCCATTTTCTTTTGCATATTTTGCGCAAGCTTCTAAGCGTGTTTCATAGCAATAAGTGCAACGCTCTTTAGTGTTGGCAATTTTTTTTGTATGCACATCACTTAGCCAAGTTGTTGGGTCATATTCGCCAGTTATAAACTTTACATTATATTTCTGCGCAATGGTTTTTGCGCCATCATGGCGACGCAAAAACTCACTTGCTGGCTGAATATTAGAATTGTAGAAAAAAGCATGAACGTCTTCACCTTCTTTCTGCAATTCTAGTATAGGATAGAGGGCGCACGGCCCACAACATGTATGCAATAAAATCATTTTATAAGTTCTTATAATTTCAAATGTTTATAGCTTAGCAGGTCTGATTTCAAGCGAAATATCATATTCTTTTTCAAGGTTCGCTAGGCGTTCTCGTTTGCTATTAAGTAGATATATCGCAAGTTCAGGGTCAACTGTATAAACTAAGCCACTTTGCTCTGCTCGGCGTGCATCACGCATTTTAATTTGTAAATCTCTAAGGCTTTGTAATGCTTGCCATTCAAGGTTTCTTCTTGTGCCGGTACCTTGGCAAAATGGACAGGTTTCACTGCTAATTGAAATTGCAGAAGAGCCGGTACGTTGGCGCACGAGTTGCATAAGTCCAAATTCGCTAATATTACCAATATCATGGCGAGCACGATCACTTTTCATGCAGTTACGCATGGTTTTTTCAACATCACGAACTTGTTTTCTATCTTTCATCTCAATAAAGTCAATTACAACTTGTCCACCAATATCACGCAGGCGAAGTTGCCTTGCAATATGCTCTGCAGCCTCAAGATTTGTCTTGTAAGCGAGGGCTTCAAAATTATTTTTGCCACTATTTTTTCCAGAGTTAATATCAATTGCCATGAGCGCTTCAGTCTGGTCGAATACAAGGCATGCGCCAGATGGCATAACATATTCACGTGAATGAATTTGCTCAATTTGGCGTAAAACATCAAAGTGTTCAAGTAAACTTTGCCTTGGGTTATCATAATATTTTATAAGGTTTTGCTTGCGAGGAAAGAGCAATTCAGCTGTTTCTTGCATTGCTTTTGCCATTTCAGCATCATCAATCCAAACTTCTTCAATATCATCAGTTAGATAATCTCTAATCGCTCGCTCAGCCAAGCTAGGTTCTTTGTAAATTAGAACAGGAGCTTGCTCAATCTGACCTTTTTTACGGATTTCTTTCCATAAACGTTTTAAATAATTTAAATCTTTCTGTAAGGTTGCCTTTGTCACACCTTCGCTAAGTGTGCGCACAATAGCCCCAAATCCCTCACCAGGATTTAAGCCTTTAATCATTTCACGTAAGCGGTCACGCTCTTTTCCGTCTTCAACTTTGCGAGAAATTCCAATTTGTTCTTGACCAGGCATAAGCACAATGAAGCGACCAGCAAGAGAAAGCCAAGTACTTAAAAATGCACCCTTATTTCCAGTTGGTTCTTTACCTATTTGAACTAAAATTTCCTGTCCTGGTTTTAAAATTTTCTGAATCGGTGGAAATTTTTGACCCTTTGGAGTATCTACTTCACTCAAATAATACTCAGGGTGGACTTCATCAATTTGCAAAAATCCATTTTTTGCCGCACCATAATTTACAAAGGCAGCTTGCAAGTTAGTATCAATATTACTAATTACTCCCTTGTAAATATTGCCACGAATTTTTTGCTGATTAGCCATTTCAATGTAGTATTCTTTTACCACTCCATGCTCAAGGATAATGAGTTCCATTTGTTCGCCAGGCTGAACACTAACAACTAGTCGGCGACCACTTGGAGTTTCATTTTCACTTGTTTGCTCGCTCTCTTGACTTTCTGCAGCTTCATTAACAATACGAGGTGGAGTTGCTTCATGTGCAAGAACTGAAATTGACTTTAATAAATTATCTTCAGGTTTGAGTAAAAGTAAATTTGTGCTAGCGCTAATAGAAATTTCGTGTGATTTTAGCTCTACTTGCACAGCTTTCTTCTTTTTGCGCTTTTTTCTTTTTGATTTACTATCACCACCAGAACTTTCAGTGTCTTCAGTTGCCTGAACTTGTTCGGTACTTTCAATGTCTTGTGAGCTAGAGCTTTCATCTTGCGCTTGCTCAATGTTTTGCAAGCTATCTTCAACGCTAGGCATTGGAATTGCTGCTGCTTGAAGTGGAATTGAAGCTGATAGCATTGGGATAGCATCATTTTTTTGTTCAAGCTCTAATTCATCAGCTTTATTAGCCGAATTTTGGCTTTTATCTGAACTATCTGTAGTCGCTATACTATCAGTATTCGCTTGGCTAGGGCTTGTTTGATCAAGCATATTAGAAGCATTACGTGATTTATTATTTTTGCGAGAACGTCGAGTTCTCTTTTTGCTCGGCGCTTTTTGCGCTTCATCTGTAGCTATAAGAGCAGGGTTCTTTTCAGCTATTTCTTCCTGTGATTGAGCTTCAATTGCTAAATTTTGTTCTTGCTTAGCAAAGTTAGCATTAGGCTTATCATTTGAAATATTTTCTTTTATAATATTTGTAATAGCTTGATTTGACACAGAATTATCATGAGTTGAGTTTTCACTTAGAGCTTTTTCTGTTGGACTTTGTTCTATAGTCGCTAACGCACTATCGCTTGCAGAAAATTCTGGTAATGCAACCCTTTGCTTTGCTTGGCGTTTATTTCTATTAGCACTAGCAGTTTTTTTTGCTTTAGGCTCATTATTGCTAAGAATTTCAGTATCATCGCTTGTTGCTTCATTACTGATTATTGGCGCATCGGCCTTTACTTCATTAATGCTTGTGCTTGCTTTGATATTATTAGGTTTTGCTGCTATAGTTTCATTTGCATTTTTTGAATTTTCAGCATTTGAATTTTCAGCATTTGAATTTTCAGC
>CAYJPK010000081.1:3752-8925 GCA_964372035.1 uncultured Desulfovibrionaceae bacterium
CATTTGCATTTTTTGAATTTTCAGCATTTGAATTTTCAGCATTTGAATTTTCAGCCGACTTAGCTTTTTTAGCAATGTTTTGACGTGGTTTAGTAGCTCTAGGCTTTGGTTTAGCCACAGCTTTTTTCTCAGAAGCTAAATTTGCAGAGTTTTCACTACTTGCATCATTCACAGCGTTAGAAGCATTATTATTTGAGTTATTTTCAACTGCAAGTTTAGGCGTTGACGCAACATTAGAGTTAGCGTCAATATTTCCAACTATGTCAGATGCATCATTATTTTCACTAGATGCATTTTTAGACATAGCTTTATTTTTTGCTGTATTAGCAGTTGTTTTTTTACTCGCTCTGCGGCGTGGTTTTTTAATTTCTTTAGTTTCTGTAATTTCCTGAGTTTGTGATGGATTTAATTCTTCCATAATTCCTCTAAATTTATTCAAATTTGTGAAGAATAAATTTAAAGTTCCATGACGTATCCTGCTCCAGCCCACTCAACATCTTGGGATTGCTTACTAATTGCATCAAAAGCAATAGTGCCAGTGCAATGATTTGGTCGCCATTTTTTTACTTTAAATTTACTCAATTCTTTAGTCCAAGGTTCGCACATCTTTGCGTCAAATTGGCACATATGAAAACCACCTAGAACTGAATAAAATTCATCAATTCCAAATGCTTGTTTTGCATATTTCATAATATTCACTATGCCCGCATGAGCGCACCCAAGAAGTAGTGAATAGCCATTTTTACCTTTGACTATAAACGAAATATCATCATCAAAATTATCAGGTATAAATTCGCCATTTTCATCTTTTTGCCAAAAATAGCCTTGGAACATGAAATTTTCATCTCTATATTCTTTTGGCAGGGTGAAAGCAAAAATATCTTTTTGGATTTCCTTTATACCATCAATATAATTAATATCTAAATTCTTAATAGAATTAATTGTTTTTTGTGCACGAGCTTTTGAAAGTTCAGCTCCTGCTAGCTTATCTTTGAAAAATTTTGAGCTCAACCAGACATTCATATTATTATTAATATTTAAAATATCAGGCAAGGCAGCGCAATGGTCGTCATGTCCATGACTTAGAACTATATCATTTACTTTAGTTAAATCTATTTTTAACTTATTGATATTATTCATCAAAATCAATGGAGTTTGAGCTGTATCGATTAAAAAAGCACCATCTTCACTTTCAATAATAGCGCAGTAAGCCCATTCCGCAAAAAGCCCTAGTTTCGAGCAGTAATTATCTACAATTACAGTACATTTCATTTTTTTACACCATTCTTTAAAGGTTGTTTGCAAATTAAAGCAATTTAATTATTAAGTTTTTGGTAGTCAAAACAAGCTTTTCGTTTGTTAAATTACTTGTTTGAAAGTGTTGACCACACAAACTAAACCATTAAAGTTTGTAAATAATGTTTATTATAACAAATATCGCTTGTTTGCAGTATCTAAATATCTACAATGCAGCAATATTGGTTTAATTCTTTCTATACAAATTAATTTAACGCAAGCTTAAGCGAAAAGCAAGCAAGTATTTAGCTATTTTAAAATATATTTGTTATGATTTTGTGACATTCATATAAAAAAACTGCACTTAAACCCAATATTTAGGTTTAAATGCAGTCTAATTGTAAAGTTTAGTTTAAAATTGATAACTATTATTTTACGACTTCAAGGTGTTTTGCTTCAAATTCATTATCTTTTCTTCTTTTTTCATCAACTTCACCGTATAACTTTACAGTGTTTTTAGGAGAAACTTGTATGTTTCTAAAAACATCATCATCAATTTCAACTACTAATTTACCAGTCGAATCTTGAAACATATACTCATCATCATCGCCTGGAACTTTTGAAACTATCTTACCTGTTAATACACATTTGTAGTCATCATGTGCTGACAAAACATCAGAAACAGTACAGTTTGGCATTGTTTGTGTGGCATTAGGACCTTTAAACCCGCCCTTTGCATATGCAAAAGAACTAATACTTAAACAGATTAAGATAGCTAGAATAACACGCATTTATAATCTCCTTATTTTGCAGGCATAACATCGTCTGCTTTTAATTTTTTATTTTTATCGTCCTTATGGACTTTGCCTTTAACTTTCATTTTATGATGCTTATTTTTTACTACTTTGTCAAGATTTTCATTGCCAACAACCACAATCATGCTTGCGCTGTCATCTTTAAAATTAAATTCATTGCTAGTGCTTGCAACAGGGCTTACAACATAACCTTCAATCACAACATCGCCATCTTCCATTTCAAGTACTTCACTTATTTTAGTGATTTCATACATTTGATCTTGTGAATTGCTAGCTTCTTGTTTTTTGTGACCATCTGCCAGTGCAACATTTGCAAATCCTAAACATAAAATTAACATAGCCAAATAACGCATAATTTGCTCCTTAAGTTAAAAGTTTCTATTCATTACCAGTAACACCAAAAAGTTTAGTCTTATGGTTATAGCTTAGGGCAAGTTAAATATTTCACCATTATAATAATATGTTATATATAAAAATATATGAATTTAATAAAAAAACGAGTGCTGTTAATAACACTCGTTTTGAAATTGTCTATGGCTATGAATTTGTTTATGGTAAAAAGCGTTTATTATTTCTTCTGTATAGACTAATTATGAAAATTTAAGCTGTAAGTCATAAAATTAGCTGCTGAACCTAAGCTTTCTTCAAATTGTCTTGTTTCAATTAATTTTTCATGTTTTGTATTAGCATGCCCACTTTGTCTCTCACATGGGCTGTATTTGCTAAGAGCTGTGCTGTAAAATTTAGCTAAATCAAGATTAATAATTTCATTGTTAATTGAATTTTTAGGGTAAAACATAATAGCCTCCTTTTAAAGCTTATGTAAAATAAATTATTAAAATTTTGTCTTGCGGTAGTTTTTGTTTGATAAACTTAAAGCTGCAAGTGCCTCGTTAAATATAAAATAGTAAAAAAATAAAAGCTTGTCAACAAATAGTTTACTAATTAACTAATTTAATATTAGAATGATAGTGTGATTATGGCTTAAGGGTTTAATATTATTATTTAAAAAAAATGAAAAAAATATGCTTGCAAAGCGATTTACTATGTTGCAAAATACATTTTTCGAGTGAGAATTATTTTTAACTATATTATGGAGAATTTTGATGACAGTTGTAACACGCTTTGCGCCAAGTCCGACAGGGCACTTGCATATTGGTGGTGCAAGAACAGCTTTATTTTGTTATTTATTAGCTAGGCATTTTGACGGAAAATTCCTACTTCGTATTGAAGACACTGATACTTTACGTTCAAAGCAAGAATATACAGATTCTATTTTATCTTCAATGTCTTGGCTTGGTCTAGAGCATGATGGTGAGCTTTTATACCAAAGCAAACGTACTGATATATATAATGAATATGTAGAAAAATTATTAGAAAATGGCGATGCTTATTATTGTTCTTGCACTCCAGAAGAAGTTGAGGCAATGCGTGAAGAGGCAAGAGCGAAGGGTGAAAAGCCTAAGTATAATGGGAAATGTCGTGAGCTTGGACTTGGTGCTGGTGAAAATAGGGTAGTGCGTCTAAAAGCACCACTTGAGGGCTTTGTGAGCTTTGAAGATATGGTAAAGGGCACGATAAATGTTGAGGCTTCTGAGCTTGATGATATGGTGCTTAGAAGAAGTGATGCGATGCCTACCTATAATATAGCTGTTGTCATTGATGATGCACTTAGCCAAGTTAGCCATGTAATTCGTGGTGATGACCATGTTTCAAATACGCCAAAGCAGGTTTTGATTTATAAGGCGCTTGGCTTTAAAATGCCTGTTTTTGGGCATGTACCTATGATTTTAGGTCCTGATAAGCAAAAGCTATCGAAGCGTCATGGGGCTCGTGCTGTTATTGAGTATGAGCAGGACGGTTTACTTTCGCAAGCTTTAGTTAATTGCCTTGTTCGCCTTGGTTGGTCGCATGGAGATAAAGAACTCTTTACAAAACAAGAGCTTATTGACTTATTTGACGGAACAAATTTAAGCTCCTCAGCTTCTGCCTATGACCCTGCTAAACTGCAATGGTTAAACGCACATTATTTGCGTGAACTTGAAAGTTCAGAGTTAAATAAATTGCTTATGCCATTTGTGAATAAAATTGGCTTTGAATGTTCAGAAGAAAAATTATCTGAACTTGCACAACTCTATAAAGAAAGAGCAACTGACTTAGTTGAGCTTGCAAGTGCCTTGAGTATTCTTTTAGTTAAGTCAAGCGATATTGAATATGATGCAAAATTAGTTGAAAAGCATATGACTGATGATGCTAAAGCACATCTTAAAAATCTGCATGGGCTTTTAAGCAATGCAGAGTTTAATATTGAAAATTTAGATTCAGTTTTAAATGCTTATGTAAGTGATAATGGGCTTAAATTTAAGCAAATCGGACCAGCACTTCGTGTGAGCCTTAGCAACTCAACTGGCGGACCGCACTTACCTAATATTATGGTAGCTCTTGGCAAAGAAGAAAGCTTAAGCAGGCTTGCTTTGTTTATCTAATCGAAATAAAAGATTTTATTAGCTAGTCGATGATGAAAAACATGTTAACATGTTGTAATAAAAAAAATTAATAGTTACAATAAACAAATAAAAATGCAAGAAATAAGTTATCAACAATTATTTTCTTGCATTTTTATGATTCAAAGTATTTTTTTCAGCGTCGACTATATATTTTTTTAACTTAAGCTAGATTAAAAATTGGTAAAATTTTTTGTTTGCTATTTTTTTTGATTCTATACAAGTTTGAGCTGATTTTGTTTTAAAAGCTGACCATAAAAAAAGATAGTATTTACAGGTGTTTAAAAAATAATTGAAAAAAAGTTAAAAAAAAATGAAAAAAAAGCTTGCGCTTTGTTTAAAAGTGTCGTAAATACTTTCTCACGCACTAAGCGAACCAGTTTTGCCCGGATGGTGGAATTGGTAGACACAAGGGACTTAAAATCCCTCGGCCTCACGGCCGTGCCAGTTCAAGTCTGGCTCCGGGTACCAACTAATTAAAGGGTTTAGAAGATTTTTTCTAAGCCCTTTTTTTACGTCCAAATTTTGAAAGCCGATTTATCCCGCTTTTATCCCCTAAGCATAATGATGAAAAAACATATTTTAAAACCATAAAAATGCAAGAAAAGTAATCTGTGA
>CAYJPK010000082.1:0-8848 GCA_964372035.1 uncultured Desulfovibrionaceae bacterium
GAAAAAGGCATTAAAAATGACTTTTTCAGTACCGACTTTTGTAGTTTTAATGTGCTTGTAGGCACATGTGAAGATATTTTTTTAGTGATACATTATTATTGAATTATGACTTTTGGAGCAAGTGTGTCTTTGCTTAAGTTGGCGGAAGTGATGTCAACTTAACATACTATAGTAGGAGGATATATGTTCGTAAAATCAGTTTGTTATATGCTTATCATTCTTTTTCTAAGCATGTTTTGCAATGTTCATTGTAATAGCTCTTATGCCTTTACGCCAGAAGTTCCAGAAACTAAAAGTGATATTACGAGCATAATAAAACGCCACGGAAATAATGTTCATGCCAGAGATAAATATGGTAGAACATCATTAATATTAGCGACCTTACTTGATTCAACTGAGCTTGTTAATACTTTTATTAGAGCTGGTGCAAAGATAAATGCCATGGATAAAGAAGGTGATACGGCTCTTTTCTACGCAATTGACAACAATTCACATAAAGTAATTGATATTTTATTAAAAAATGGTGCTGATTATAATCATGTAAATAGTTACGGCATTACACCAATTATGATTGCAAGTAGCAAAACTCGCTTGAAAATAGCCACAATCTTAATAGATAAGGGTGCAAATATTCACGCTTTTTCAAATCATGGCTATACAGCCTTACACTATGCAGCAGGCTCAAATAATACGAAATTATTAAAGATACTACTTGAAAAGGGTGCAAAAATAGATGCTTATATTAAAAATGAAATATCATATGGCGATACGCCTTTAATCATAGCTGCAAGAAATGGTAATGATGATGCTGTTAAGTTTTTGATTGAACACGGGGCTAACATTCATCATCGTAATAAAATGGGCGAAACTCCCCTACTCAATACTGCTAAATTTAGCTTAATACATCATTTTAGCCATAAAAATAAATTAGGCGCTATCAAAATCTTGATTGAAAGTGGTGCTGATATAAATGCTATTGATGATAACGGCAGAACTGCACTTATGCATGCTATTGATATGCAACGCAATGATATTATAGAATATTTATTAAGAAAAAGTGCTGATATTAATATTCAGTCAAAGGACGGCTCAAGCGCTTTTTCCTATGCGATTGAAACTCAAGACGGTGAAATCAAAAAACTTTTGTTAAAATATAAATAAAGGATAAAATTATGTTAGCCATGAGTAGATCAATTATTGGTATTATTTTAGGTCTGATAGTTTGCTTTTTTGGAGGCTCAATAATTTATGTAAATGTTCCAGTAGATGGCTTATTTTCGCTAGATGCCTTAGTTGGGTATGCCGTTTTCGGCTTTGGCTTTATACCTATTTACTATGGCTATAGACTCTTATCATTTAAAGCACGAATAAAAAAGACCTGTGAACTTATTGAAAAATTTCAAAGTCCAAAGGGTGTTGCAATTAGCACCTTTGCTAAAGAATTAGGAATTTGTGAAGAAGATTGCTTAAAAGCCATTTTTGACTTGAAATATTTTGGATATGTAAATCGTATTGTTATTGATTACCCTAAAAATAAAATTATTTATATTGATTCCGCCAATGTTGATGGTAAGGAAGATCTTAATTTTACTAATATAAAATGTAATTCTTGCGGTGCAACTAATACTGTGCTTAAGGGTAGCGAATATGATTGTGAATATTGTGGTGCACATAATATTGCAGATGGAAGCAGTAAAAAAGTAGTTATAGTTGAAGGTGGTGAGTATACAGATGCTGAAAAACTAAGTTCTAAAGAAAATTTTAAGCTTGGTTGTTTATTTCCACTCGTTATATTTATTCCTTTGCCTGTTTTTATCATAATCATAAAAGTACTTTTTGAACCATCTATCTCATTATTTGGCACTATAGGTATAGCTTTGTTGACAGGCTTGCCTCTTGGTATCATGTTATTTTTATTTTTTAAAGGTGTCTACAGAGATTTACGTAAAAAATATACAAGGCAAATCCTTGCAAAATATCTATCTACAATTATTGCAACAAGAAAGCCTGGGGGCGTAACAATAGCTGAACTTGCAAGTAATTTGCGTGAAGATAGTCTAAAAGTAGAAAAAAACATTCAATTCTTACTTAAAAATGAACATCTTGTTGGTGTATCAATCAACGGTGAACCTGCAAGAATCCATTATCTAGATGATGATACTGACTTTGACAGATTTGTCCCTGTTAATTGTCAAAATTGTGGTGGTGAATTTGTTGCAACTTATGGCAAAGCAAATAGATGCCCTTATTGTGATAATGGTGTAGAGCTAAAAAATAAATAACTAATAATTTATTCATGATAAATTTCGACTATTTTATCAATAATGTGCCGTTTGACACATGCCCTTTTGTTTCACTTACAGTATATTTAGTTAAAGTTATTTTTTAATTTATAAAAAAGAGACAAAATATGAATAAAACAACTAATAAGACAATAGTAGATAAGTTCGGAGCACTTGGTAAGCTGTTTACAATTACGCTTATTATTCTTGGTCTACTAACTTTAATTATGGGGATTTTTCTAGAAGGTACTCCTGACTTATATAATAACCCAGGGATTGATGATTATGTAGTACATTATTATGGCGTTGTTCTGCTTGTTGTTGGTTTATCATATATATTTATGCCAAAAAGGCTAAGAAACGATAATCTTTTTATTGGTGTATTAATTACTCTAACATCTTTACCTGTAATTTTTTATTGTGCAACTGAATTTTTAGTATTTAGCCCAGCTGGTCTACTTTCATTTTGGGGAATTGTATCCAGTATTGCCTTGATACTAGGAATTATTCAGCTCAAAGTTGCTATTCAACATATTATTTTTAGAAAAAAAATCAACTTATTACGTGAAGTTTTAGAAAAATTCCATAGTACAAAAGGAGTTGATATTTCAAGTATTGCAAAAGAACTTACGCTTAGTGAGGCAAAAACTTTGCGGCTTATCGAACGCCTTATGTATTTTGGATATGTAAATAGAATTGCAATAGACTATCAAAAAGCTAAAATTAATTACTTAGCTTCTGCAAGCGCTGACGGCAACGATGAAGTCAATTTTATCAACATAAAATGTTCTTCTTGTGGTGGAACAAATCACGTTAGAAAGGGTGTCAACTATAGCTGTGAATACTGCGGAGCTGAAAATCTTGCACAAGGTACAAGCCAAGAACTTATCTTAGTAACTGAGAATGAAGAAAGCCAGGCTGAAAGATTAAGCGCTGAAGAAAACTTAAGTTCTGGCTGTTTAGTTCCTTTTGCTCTTTTAGTTTATGGTGGAATGTTGGTAATGTTTTGTTATGGTATTTTTACTATAAGCTCAGATGGATACTTTATGGATAGAATGCGGTCTGATACTGATTTGCTGACTAAAATTATTGATGCCGTCACGCAAATTGCACCAGCAATTTTCTTGGCATCAATTGTAGGCTTCATTGTTTATAAGCTTTCAAAAGAAGGTATTAATAGTATTTTAATAAAACAAAAAAGAGCAATTGCCGCAAAATATGTTCCACTTGTACTTTCAACTAGAACTCCAGAAGGCGTGGAATTAAGACAAATTGCAAATATTATGAAAGAGCAAGTTGAGATTGTTCAAAAACACTTGCAATCATTAATAGATAGTAAAATTTTACTAGGTGTTAGCCTAAACCTAGATACAAAAAAATTAATATACGTAGATGATGATGCAGAATTTGACAGATTCGTTGATACAAAATGTCAAAATTGCGGTGGTGAATTTGTTGCAACTTATGGTATTGCAAATAAATGCCCATACTGTGGAAATGGCGTTGATGTATCAAAAAACTAGAAAATGAAATTTCTAAAAAAAGGATAAAATTATGGGATTAATTAAAGCTTTAGTTGGTTCAGCTGAGGGTGTGTTAGCTGACCAGTGGCGTGAATTTTTCTATTGTGAGGCAATGAGCCCTGAAGTTTTAGTTAGAAAAGGGCAAAAGCGTGTAGGTTCTCGTAGCTCTAATGACAAGGGCAGTGAAAATGTTATCACTAATGGCTCAAATATCGTTGTTGCTGATGGTCAATGCATGATTATTGTTGAAAACGGAAAAGTTGTTGAAGTTTGCGCTGAACCTGGCAAATTTACTTATAATAACGAAATTGCACCTTCTGTATTTACAGGTGATTTAGGTGATGCCATCAAAGAAAGTTTCAAAAATATTGGAAAGCGTTTCACCTTTGGTGGCGAGCCAGGGCAAGACCAAAGAATTTATTATTTCAATATGAAAGAAATTATCGGCAATAAATACGGAACTCCAAGCCCTGTTCCATTTAGAGTTGTGGATAATAATATTGGGCTTGATGTTGATATATCTTTGCGTTGCCATGGTGAATATTCCTATAAAATCGTTAATCCATTAATGTTCTTTACTAATGTTTGCGGTAACGTAACTCAAGATTATCAGCGCACTGAAATTGATAGTCAGCTTAAAACTGAATTATTAACGGCTCTTCAACCTGCTTTTGCACAAATTTCAGCCCTTGGCGTGCGATATAGTGCAATTCCAGCTCATACTGGCGAACTTGCTAATGCTTTGAATGATATTCTTTCCCAAAAATGGGCAGAAATGCGTGGTATAAAAGTTCACTCCTTTGGTGTTTCCTCTGTGAAAGCTTCTGAAGAAGATGAAAATATGATTAAAGAACTCCAACGCAATGCTGTATTTAGAAATACAAATATGGCAGCAGCCCATATGGTTGGTGCACAAGCGCAAGCAATGCAAACTGCGGCTGGAAATGAAGGTGGCATGGGAGCAATGATGGGCTTTATGGGTATGAACATGGCTAACCAAACTGGTGGAATGAATGCTCAAAATCTCTTTGCAATGGGGCAAGAGCAAGCAGGAAGTGGACAAGCAAATCAAGCTCAACAAGTAAATCCAAATACCTGGACTTGCGAATGTGGTGATACCAATACTGGTAAGTTTTGCGATGAATGTGGAAAGCCAAAGCCTAATGAAAGCAAGGGCGCAGATACAGGCTGGAGTTGCGAATGTGGTCAAGTAAATAAAGGTAAATTCTGTGCTGAATGTGGAGCTAAAAAACCTGCTGGCTTACCGACTTATCAATGTGACAAATGCAAGTGGGAACCAGAAGACCCAACTAAAGCACCAAAATTCTGCCCTGAATGTGGTGATGTATTTGATGAAAATGACATAAAAAAATAATTGCGCATAGCTCTTAATATAGTTAAAATATTTTATAGTTACAAACGATAACTCCCTCTAAACGGCTTTGGTGTAGGTTAATCTTGCATCAAAGCCCCATTTTTATTAATAAGCAACTCTAATTTTAAAATCTTATCAAAAATATTGACCTCCAATCAGCTTTATGGTTGACTAGTAAAGTTAAACATAAATAATTAGTTCTTGGAGTTATTCAAATGAAATATGATTTTACAAGCTATATAAGTCGTGAAAATACTGCTGCTTTAAAAACAAATCAAAAAATCATCAAAGATTTTTTAGGCTTAAATTATTATAATAATACTATTGCTATGTGGGTGGCTGATATGGATTTTGCCTGCGCTCCTGAAATAGTGGCTCGTCTAAAAAATAGAGCTGATAAGTTAATTTTTGGTTACACAAAAATCAATGATGAATATAATAATAGTATTATAAATTGGTATAAAAATCGCTATAATGCAAAGATTGAAGCTAGCTCGATAGTGCATAGCAATGGAACAGTACTTGCCATAAAAAATGCCATAAGTGCGCTTACAAATAAGGGCGATGAAATAATTATTCAAACTCCTGTTTATTACCCATTTGCAAGAGAAATATTATCCACAAAACGCAAAGTTTCAGATAATAAACTTTTAAAAGATGAGCAAAATATATACAGTATTGATTTTGCAGATTTTGAAAATAAATGCCAAACTGCAAAAATGTTTATATTTTGTAATCCTCACAACCCTACTGGAAATATCTGGTCAAAAGAAGAAAGCCAAAAATTAATTGATATTGCAAATAAATATGATGTTATAGTATTCAGTGATGAGGTTCATTCTGACTTAATTCGTTGTGATAAAAGTTTTGTAACTGCTATGAATTTAAAAAATTCTGAAAATGTAATTGTCGGCACTGCTATTAATAAAAGTTTTAATTTAGCAGGCTTGCAAGGTACTAATTTAATAATTAAAAATGAAAAAATCAGGCAAAAATTAAATGATTTTACGGGTGTAGTTTTAATGTCACCCTTTACTCTAGAAGCAACGATTGCAGCTTATTGTGAAGCTGAAGCTTGGCTAGATGAACTCAAAACTGTTTTAGACCATAATTTCATATATTTAGATAGTTTTTTAAAAGAAAATTTGCCAAAAGTAAAATTCAATATTCCAGATGGAACTTATCTCGCATGGCTCGACTTTAGTGCATATAATCCAGATGAAACTGTACTACTGAAAAAGTTTGCCGATGAAGCACAGCTTATTTTAGAAAGTGGTAGTCTGTTTGGAGATGCTGGAAAAGGCTTTATTAGGTTGAATTTAGCCTGTCCTTTTAGTATTTTGCAGGAAGCTTTAAATAGAATTAATAAACTTTGCTTATAGTTTTTTTTATTTAAATTCTATATCAAACAAAAATATTGATTTTCATATAAAATTACTATACACTGTGAAAGTTATTTTTTATTAGTTTTAGGAGATTATAAGTGAAAATTCAATTGAAAATTATGCTGGCAATTTTATCTGCTGTACTCATTACTGTAGCTATTATTGCTGGTGTTAATTACTACGAAACTAAGGCTATGCTAACTAGTAGTTTTAAAACTGTTAGCGCAAATGAACTCAATAGAATGAAACCTTTTGTTGACTTTTACCTTCAAGCAGCTGTTGCTAATGTTAATTTAATTAGCCAAGAAAAGCATGTCGCAAATAAAATTTCTGCTCTATCAAACTACACTCAGCAAAAAAATGTTGTAACAGATAATACAAAATTTTCTCAAGATGAAGCAGCTATTTTTAACTCTCTTGATAATATGATGAAAACCCACCCAGAATATGTGACATTATTTATCGCTAATAGTAAAGGCGGCTTAACAATCGCACCAAATCTTGCGATTGGAGATAATTTTGACCCTACTAAACGTGGCTGGTATTCAGACTTACTACAAAATAGAAAAACTTATATTACAGGAGCTTACTTATCACAAACAGGTGATATGGTGACTAGCATTATTGCACCAGTAAAAAATGGAACCGAGATTGTTGGTGCTGCAGGAATTGATATCGCTCTTAATACTTTGAACCGAGAAATTAATAAAGTAACTATTGGTAAGACTGGTTACATGATTTTAATTGATGAAACAAATGCTATTATTAGTGAGCCGCATAATAAAGACTGGCTTGGTAAAAAAATTAGTGAATTGCCACGAGAGGCGTATAATAGCTTAGCTGGTCTTATAAAAGACACTAACATTAATGAAATTACACATATAAGCCTTAATGATAAAGATTGGCTCGCTAATTCGATAAAAACAGATAACGGCTGGACCTTGATTGTACTTCAAGAAGATGCAGAAGTTTTTTATGCTGCTATTGATATTACCTTAACTTTACTTAAATTTGCAATTTTGCCATTCCTTTTAGTAACTATTTTATCATGGTTCACTTCAAATGGAATAAGCCGTCCAATTCTTATTTTATCTAGTGCATCAAAGAAAGTTGCTGACGGTGATTTACATGCAATTCCAGAAAAAGGTAAGTTTACTGGTGAGATTGAAGTTTTACATCAAAGCTTACTTGGCATGGTTTCAAATCTAAGTGAGCTTATTGAAACTGCAAATATCAAAATCAAAGAAGCCGAAGAGGCTCTTGAATTATCACGTCAATCTGTCGAAGAAGCTGAAGAAGCTAAGCGTAATGCTGAAAAAGCTAAGGCAGAAGGAATTCAAGTTGCTACTGCTCAAATTTCTACCGTTGTTGATAATCTTGCTATTTCTTCAAATAGTCTTGTAGCTGAAGTTGAAAGCACAAAATCAAGTACTGATATTCAGCAAAATCTTATTGAAAATATTGTTATAGCTATGGATCAAATGAATAGCGTATCGAATGAAGTTGCACAAAGTAGCACGAAAACTGCTGAACTGGCACACAATACTTTTGACAGAGCAACTATTGGTCGTGAGTTTATGCAAAGTGTAACAGAGCAAATGACAGAAATTGAAAATAAAGCCGCTACAATGCAAGAAAATATTGATATACTTGGCAACCAAGTTCATTCTATTGATAGTATAATGAATGTAATCTCCGACATTGCAGACCAAACAAACCTTCTTGCTCTTAACGCTGCTATTGAGGCTGCAAGAGCTGGTGATGCTGGGCGTGGCTTTGCTGTTGTTGCTGATGAAGTTCGTAAACTAGCTGAAAAAACGATGGAAGCAACAAAACAAGTAAATCAGACTATCACAAATATTCAAGATAGCGCTAAAGTTAATATGCTTGCTGTCAACGAAGCAGTAGTTGCAGTTTCAAAATCTAGTGAAGTAGTGCAAAATGCGTCTAATGCTTTAACTGAAATTGAAACTTTAGCAAATGAGACAGCTAGCGAAGTTAGATTAATTGCAACAGCAACTGAAGAGCAAGTATCAACTGTAAATAATATTAATTCAAATACTTCTGAGATTAGAGAAAAAATGAATGAAGTTTCAGCCGGTCAAGAACGTGCAAGCTGTGCTGTTCAGGATTTAGCTGATATTTCTAACAAGCTTAATTCTATTATTGAAAACTTGCAAAAAAATTCATAAATTTTTAAATTTATCTTTTAAGGGAAAGGAGTTTTTTAACTTCTTCCCTTTTTTTTGTCCTTTTTATTTTGTATTTTTCTTGCATTTTTAT
>CAYJPK010000083.1:0-8797 GCA_964372035.1 uncultured Desulfovibrionaceae bacterium
TAAGTAAGTTTATTTTAAAACTTGTAGAGTTTTTATTTTAGTTTTATTTTATAAGAAAAAATATAACAACGCAAAAACAATAAATAATTACGCATGCCTAGCTAAAAAAACAACAAAAAAACAAGTTTTTTATTGACAATACATTCAAAATTTTATATAAAAACCTTTCCTTAAGCCTTTGTAGCTCAGTCGGCAGAGCGCGTCCTTGGTAAGGACGAGGTCAGCAGTTCAATCCTGCTCAAAGGCTCCACTTTTAAATTATTTTTTATCACATATAAAACTCAGATTTTTCTGAGTTTTTTTATTTTTGTAATTATAAAAAAAGCCAGTCTAAAATGATAGATTCTGGCTTTTTTTTGCGACTTTTATATACAGGCTTAATTATTTATCATCACTTGCTAAGTCAGCAATAATGGTATCAAGTTTCTTTGCTTGTTCAATAATACTATCGGTAATTTGAGTTGAAGAATTCATTCCAACAATCGTTTCATCAATGATATTTTCAACTTCTTTAACAGCTAAAGTGATTTCATCTGCTTGAACTAAAAGCTCACTAACTGCTGATGACAAATTACGAACCTGCATAGAGTTTTCTTCTGCAAGTCCAACAATTAAACTAAGCGCTAGTCCTGAATCTTCTGCTAAGTTTGTTGCAGTCACAACTGCCGTGTAAGTTTCGTCCATAAGCGCATTGTTTTCTTTCGCAACGCTTAAAACCCTGCCAATAACATTTGTAACATCGCTTGTAGCCGACATTGTTTTTTCAGCTAATTTACGAACTTCATCTGCAACTACAGCAAATCCACGCCCAGCATCGCCAGCCCTTGCAGCCTCAATTGCTGCATTAAGTGCTAGCAGATTTGTTTGATCTGCAATATCATTAATAGTATTGATAATACTACTAATTCCCTCTGTTTGTACCTGTAAATCATGCATAGTTTCTTGCATCTTACTTGAAATTTCATTTGCAGCATTATTAGCACTAATAACAGCTTTAACCTTATCTTGACCCTCTTGAGCAATTGAGCGAGCTTGATCTTCTTTTGCAACTGCTTGTTCTGTTGCGTGCATCATTTCTCTAAAGGTTTCAAGCATTTTATCTATAGATACAACAGTTTCTTCTATTCGTGTACCTTGAGCCTTTGTACCATTTAGGACTTTTTTAGCCTCTGCACCAAGCATTGTAGTTGCATCATTTAAAGCAAGAGAAACATCAGCCGCATCATGAGCGCTTTGCCTACTTAAATCTAAAATATTATTAACTTTATTTTGTTGTAATTCACTTTCATGCTTAGCATTTTCTGCCTCTTGCATTTTAATTTTAATTTGCTCTGAAGCTTCGTGTGCTTGGAAAATTTGTTCACGCAAGGCTTTAATCATCGCACGAAGAGCATCAGCTAAAACGCCAATTTCGTCATTTCTTACAACATTTAGGTTTTTATCTAAATCACCCTTGCTAACTTGAGTTGCAAAATCAGCTGTTTCTTTTAATGGGCTAACAATCCCACGCACAAAATAAAGACCAATAAGACAGCCTAAAATAGTCAAGACAAGTGAAAAAATTCCGCTTGCATACATAGCACTTGAAACATCTTCCATAAACTCATCTTCACTTGCTTCACTAATCAAATACCAATCTAAAATTGGTACAACCCTATTCATAAAATATCTAGTGTCGCCAGCTTCATCAATAACAAAGTCAATTTTTTCTGGATGATTAGACTTATTCCACCAGTCTTTATACTGCGGATATACATCGATCAATTTTTTATTTAAATTACTTGTATCTTCATGTAGCTTTATAATACCGTTAGGATCAACTAAAAAGGTTTTGCCCTCTTTTCCAAGCTTCATATTACTAAGCTCTCTAGCAAAATCCTTAATATCAATTGAGGCTGATAAAAGTCCTGCAAACTTGCCATCTACCTCAACTCTTGTATTAATGAAAGCCTTTGAACCCCAAGTTGGATCGTTAACATATACTACAATATTAATATCTTCGCCACTATCACGAAAGCTTGCAAACCATGCATCTTTATCAGAAACTTTGTAGCTATAGTCACGCTTTCCATTTTGCAAATCAGTATATTGCTTTGTTTGGTTTGAAACAAAATTTGCACCAAGAGTTCCATATGACACTATAATATTTTCTAAAAGCCCATACATATCATCTAAGCCACTATCGTTTGGCTCACCATTTCTAATCCACTCATGAAATTTTTTATTATTTAAGATTAGCTCAAGACCTCGGCTAACTTCCATAATTTTATTATCCATTACTGATAAAATTTCATTCGACATTGCAGGTAGTTGATCTTCAACTAAATTTTCTTTCATACTTTTTTGAAAGTAATAAGTATTTAAAATAATAGTTGAAGCTGCAATTAAAATTAATAACGCACCGATTAGTAAGTTAAGCTTTTTTTCAATAGAAAACATATTGTCTCCTTTTTATAGTATGTTAAGCGAAAATATATTAATTTATTTTAAAATTTTATTCTTTTTTGAAAATATTGCAAGTCTTTAGAAAACACAAAAAAACTGCACAGTTACATTAAAAAACGTAAACTGTGCAGTTAAATTGTTTGCCTAAGCTAAGTTTAAAAACCAAATTTCTTCAAAAGAGATTTTCCTGATTCTTTTAATTTATCAAGATTTTCTTTGGTATCACCACCTTTTAGGATATTAACCCCACTATCCAAAGCATCTTTTAAAAGACCTTCAACTGGTTTTTCTTCTATCCTGTAAATAGGTTTTGAAATTGTACCTTCTATTAAGAGTGGCATTTGTAAACCCGCAAAATTGCTGTTTATAGCCATATTTATTGATTCATCATTTAAATTAACCTCACCACTACCACTGGACTGGCTAATTTTGCTATTTGCTATTAAAGGATTAATTACTAAAACTCCATTTTTTGCGTTAATCACGCTTGTTATTTCAGTAAAATCAATTTCCTTATCCTTTAAAATAGCCTGCGCAAGCTCTGGTAAAACTTTTGTGCTAACTTTTGCTTTACCATTAATTTGCGTTACACCATTTAAGCTCTGCTTAATGCTCGCTTCATCTTGCCCTGCAAAATCAAGCTGTGATGTGATGGAAATATTACCACTTACATCTTTATTATTCGCTAATTCTTCTAGAGCCTTAGCTACATTTAAGTCAGTAATTGTTAGCTCTAATTTATGCTTTAAGTCATTTAAACTAGAATTAAATTTAAGGTTAGATTTTGCATCATAAATCACAAAAGAGCATGGCTCAATATTAAGTTTATCAGCATTTGTATTTAGCTTTGCACTTATGTTTGAAATATTGATTTTATCTACTTGTAATTCAGCTATTGTGATATTGGCATTAACATTTGGAAGTATAATGTTTGATGCTTTTTTTTGTGCATGAGTCTTAACATCAGAAAGCTTAGCATTTGAATCCTGCATTTTTTGTGAAGAATTCTGAGCTGTTGGCTCTGCTGATTTTTCAACTAAGTACTTGTTAATATTTAAAGTTCCAAAATTTAAATTTGTATCGACACTTAAAACAGCAGCTTTAGGCATATTTATCGAAATATCACCGTCAAAGCTTGTATCATCTAATTTTCCTTTTAAATTCGTGAGCTTATAACTATCACCTAAGATATGAATATTTCCGCCAAACTCTACGTTAAAATCCATATTTTCAACTGAACTTGCCTTAATGGCACTTGCCAAACTAAAACTTGCTGTTTTGTCAAACTCAAAATCATTAATAGTAAAATTCAAATTCGACAAATCAATGTTTTGTTCTTTTTGAATGACTTTAACAGTTCCATTTACAATATTTAACTCTTTAAGTGATAAGGCATTTATAAAATTACTGCCAGCAGTGCTTTGTCCAACTGACTTGATTTCAGAAGAGCTAAGGACCTGTTTTTTATTGTTTTCATTATAAATTATTGTTGGTGTATCTACAACAATACCCTCAATCTTAACCTCTTGTTGAATTAACGGCAAAAGCTCAAGTTTAACACTGACCATCTTAAATGCCAAACTTAATTCATCTTTTTCGCTTCCCCATGAGCCATTTTCTAAGTTTAGGCTGATTTTAGGCAAAAAAGAAATTGACGTTTTTTCAAGCATCATTTGCTTGCCTGTCGCTTTTTCCACACTCGCTTTAACAGCATCATTTATTAAATGTAAATTGTTTTGTAAGTAAAAATAAGCACCTACCAATACAATTAACGAAAAAAAAGACAAAGTAAAAATAACTTTTTTCATGTTTACTCCAAAAACATATAATATTCTAGCTAGTCGACGCTTAAAAAGTCATTTTCAATGTCTTTTTCATCATCGACAAGCTATATACGACATAAAAAAACTAAGAGCAAGTTAATTTTATTCTATTTACAACTTCGTTCAATTATAATATATCTTCGATTGAAATTTATAATAGTTGGTATTTATGAAAAAAACTCCGTCACTTATGGTACAAGGTACTGCCTCTGATGTTGGCAAAAGCTTGTTTACTGCTGCGCTTTGTCGTATTTTTGTGCAAGATGGCTATAAGGTTGCACCTTTTAAATCACAAAACATGGCGCTTAATTCCTGTGTAGTGCTTGATAAGAACGGCAATGGGCTTGAAATGGGTCGTGCTCAAGCCTTGCAAGCAACTGCCGCAAAAATCCTACCAGATGTACGCATGAATCCAATACTATTGAAGCCCACTTCTGACCAAGGTTCTCAAGTTGTACTTATGGGTAAGGCACTTGGTACAATGAAAGCTCGTGAATATTTTAAATTTAAAAAAGAAGCCTTTAAAGAAGTCTGTGCGGCTTATGATGATTTAAGTAGTGAATATGATTTAGTAATATTAGAAGGAGCAGGTAGCCCTGCTGAAATTAATCTTAAAAAATATGATATTGTTAATATGACAATGGCTAAGCATGCAAATTCTAAGGTTCTTTTAGTTGGCGACATAGACCGTGGAGGAGTTTTTGCTTCATTTGTCGGCACACTTGCTCTACTAGATGATGAGGAGCGTGAAAGAGTTTGTGGATTAATCATTAATAAGTTTCGTGGAGATGCAAGCTTTTTAACTGATGCTCTAGATTTCATGAAGAAATATAAACCTGTTCTTGGTGTAGTTAATTATGTTCCAAATTTAAACTTACCAAGTGAAGATAGCCTTAGCTACAGAATTTTCCCAAGCAAAACATATATTCCTAGTGAGCATTTAGATATTGCAATCATCGAACTTCCTAAAACAAGCAATTTCACGGACTTTGATGCTCTTGAAATGGAGCCAGATACAAATTTACGTAAAGTAAATGATATAATTAAGCTTGGAAGACCTGATATTATAATAATTCCAGGTAGTAAGAACACAATAGCAGATTTAACTTGGCTAAAAAAAGTTGGTCTTTACAGCAAAATATTAGAACTTTATAAAGAAGGTGTCACTATAATAGGTATTTGTGGTGGTTTGCAAATGCTTGGCAAAAAGGTTTGTGACCCTCTTCACCTTGAGCAAGGCGGTGAAATTGAAGGCTTTAGCCTGCTTGATATTGAAACAGAACTAGCAAAAGATAAGATTTTACGTCAAACTATTGCTAAGTCAGTTTGTAAAAGCGAATGCGCTAAGGGCTATGAAATCCACCATGGTATGACAAATACCAACAATCCAAATCAAATCTATCTTACTGATGATAATGATAATATTCTAGCGTTTAAAAGTGAAGACAATAAGGTTATTGCTACATATTTACATGGATTTTTTGATGACGATAATTTTAGACGAAATCTTTTAAACAAAATCAGAGTGCAAAAAAACATGCCGGAAATAAAAACTATAAGCTCATACGACCTTGAACCTGCACTTGATAAGCTTGCCGATGTCGTTAGAGCTAGCGTAAATATTGATTTTTTAAAAAATCTGACATAATGTTTTTTTGGCGTATAAAACATCATATAATTCAAAGACTTAAGTTCGTATATTTAAAAAAAAACATGTAATTTTAGCCCCTTATAAAAGCTTGCTTTTTTTATGCTGCTATGCTAAAAAAATTTTCAGACAATATGATTATATTTCGGAGGGCAGCATGACTGAAGTGAGTTTCAAAGGAAGTTCTTTTGAAGTTGATGATGACGGCTTCTTATTGCGTTTTGAGGATTGGTCCGAGGACTGGGTTGAGCTTGTTAAAGATTCCGAAGGCATTGCTGAAATTACTGCGGAACACAAAGAGATAATTGAGTATTTACAAGAATATTACAAAAGAAATAATATTGCGCCAATGGTTCGTATGATTTCTAAAAATACTGGTTATAAATTAAAAGAAATTTACGAATTATTTCCATCTGGACCTGGCAAAGGTGCATGTAAAATGGCTGGTTTACCTAAACCAACTGGCTGTGTATAATATAACGGAGTTGTGCAAGTGGTTAATTATTTTAAAGAAGTAAGCAAATCATTTACTCTTAATTCTTTACATATTATATTTAAGAATTGTTAATAATTTTAAGCCCGACTACTTTCTATGAGTGTTCGGGCTTTTTTGTGGACATATATAAAAACAAAAGAGCGTATTTATGATTAATAACTGGAAGTATAAAGACTTACTTGATGTTGATAATTTAACGTCACAAGAGATTATGCATCTAATGGCAACGGCAACGAGTTTTGCCGAAATTAACACACGTTCTGTAAAAAAAGTTCCAACCTTAAAGGGTAAGAGCATTATTTTATTTTTTGCAGAACCTAGCACACGCACAAAAACATCTTTTGACATTGCAGGTAAACGCATGTCGGCTGATACTTTTGGACTTGCAACTAGTGGTTCAAGTATTGTTAAAGGTGAAAGCTTAAAAGATACAGCGTTGACGCTTGAAGCTATGAACCCTGATGCTATTGTTATTCGCCATGGTAGCAGTGGTGCAGCGCAGTTTGTGGCAGAGCGAGTTGAGTGTTCTGTTATTAATGGTGGTGATGGTTTTCATGCTCACCCAACTCAAGCACTTTTAGATTGCTATTCTATCTCAAAGGCTTGGAATAATGAATTCGCTGGCAAAACTCTTCTTATTTTAGGTGACATTGCACATAGTCGTGTTGCACGCTCAAATATTTTATTGTTTAATACGCTTGGCGTTAGGGTTAGGGTTTGTGCTCCAAAAACGCTTTTACCAGCGGCTATTAATAATTGGCCTGTTGAGGTTTATACTGATTTAAACAAGGCAGCTGAAGGAGTTGATGCAATTATGACTCTTCGCATGCAACTTGAACGCCAGCAAGCAGGACTATTACCCGATTTAAATGAATATTCACGCTTATATTGCTTAAGTGACAAACACCTTGCAAGTGCCGCAAAAGATGTAAAACTTATGCACCCTGGTCCTGTTAATCGTGGGCTAGAAATTTCTTCAAATTTAGTTGATGATAATCGCTCATTAGTTTTAGACCAAGTAAACGCTGGCGTTGCTGTGCGCATGGCAGTATTTTATTTGCTAATTAATAGAAAAGCTCCTAACACCCTTATACAAAAAGAGGATATATGAACAGTTTTATTTTAACTAATGCTAAATATAAGGGACAAATGGTTGATGTCTTGGTTGAGAATGGCAAAATCAAAAAACTTGATACTGCTGGCAATATCGACACCAAAGACCATGAAACACATGATGCTAAGGGTTTAAAATTATTCCCTAGTTTCATTGATGTTCATGTGCATTTGCGTGAACCCGGCTTTGAGTGGAAAGAAGATATAGCATCAGGTCTTAAGGCTGCTGTACATGGTGGTTTTTCTGGTGTTATGTGTATGCCAAATACTAATCCAATTAATGATGACCCTGCTGTTACCCTTGAAATTCTTAAAAAAGCAAAAGCTGCTTACCCTCAATTTGCTGAGGGTCAAGGTCCAAAAGTTTACCCTATTGGTGCCGTAACTATGGGACTTAAGGGCGAGCTTTTAAGCCCTATGGGTGACTTGAAAGAAGCTGGCTGCGTCGCCTTTTCTGATGATGGAATGTATGTTTCAAATTCTGAAATATTCCGTCGTGCTATGGAGTATGCCGGTAATTTCGACAGCTTTATTATTGACCATAGCCAAGATCCAACTCTTGGCAAAGGCTACCACATGAACGAGGGCTTAACTTCTAGCTTACTCGGGCTTCGTGGACAGCCTGATATTGGTGAAACTATCCATGTTTCTCGTGCAGTTTTACTTGCTGAATACCTAGATTTACCTGTTCACATTGCTCACGTATCTTCAAAGCGTAGCGTTGATATGATTGCATATGCAAAATCACGAGGTGTTAAAGTTACTGCTGAAACTTGCCCACATTATCTCTTATTAGATGATAGCGCTGTTAATGGATATGATACTAATACAAAAGTAAACCCACCACTTAGAACAAAAAATGACGCTTTTGCACTTCAAGAAGCTATCAAGAGTGGACTTATTGATATGCTCGCAACGGACCATGCACCGCATGCTTTACATGAAAAAGAACACCCTTATGATTTAGCACCTAGTGGCTTTAGTGGCTTGGACGTTGCGGTTGCGACATCATGGTTGCTTGTGCAAAGTGGTGTAATTGATGAAGAGGATTTTATCCGCTTATGGAGTGAAGCACCTGCAAAAGTTTTTGGTGTTGAATATAATGACTTTAACGAGGGTGCACCAGCGAACTTCTTCTTGTTTGACGAAGACTTCGCTTGGACTGTTTGCAAAGAAAATTTTCATTCTAAATCTTGCAATACTCCATGGCTTAATAATACCTTACATGGAAAAGTTATATCCCACTGGATTGATGGAGTTAAATTATTTTAG
>CAYJPK010000084.1:0-3827 GCA_964372035.1 uncultured Desulfovibrionaceae bacterium
AATGATAAAGCTAAAATTTTCTACTATAATAATATATATTTAAGCTACTGAATTTCGATTTAATTCTACCACGTAAAAGCTAAATTAATTCAAAGACTCATGATCGTATTGCAAGCGAGGTGGTCGTTTCGCAATCCCAAGGCGAGGACTCGGCAAATTAAGTTCACCTGCCTGACACTTACCATTAACTATAAAAAAGCAAAGTATCTGATCTAACATTGCATCAATAAGCACAATTCGCCCCTCAATATTTTCTGAAGCTATGCTCGCAATATCATTTGCCATTGACTTTAACTGCTCAAGCTCATTGCTTGTTAAAACACATTGCACGTTTAAACTGTCACCAAGTTGCTCAAAATTAATATAAGAAGCTTCAAGCTCAAGCAATACTTGGTTAATATCTGGAATTATTTGATTTTCTTTTTCCAGGAGTTCTTCATAGCTAAGATTTTCAGCATAAATTAAATGACAAAACATCTCGTATTGATTTTTTTTCATATAATCTTCCCTTGCGTGGCTTAGTCAGTTTTGAATTTGCCATGCGTAATTTTATTATTTGCAATTGTTAGTTTGTTATATTAAATTAAAAAATAATTGCTAACAGCTCTAAATACCATAAATATTAAATAAGGTAGATTATTATACATGTCAGAAAAATTGTCTAGAAAAAATTTATTAATTTTGAACTTTTGTACCCTTTGGTTTTTTGGAAAATCACCTATAATGCCAGGAACTTGTGGAAGCTTTGCCGCTATTTTGCTTGCATATTTTTTGTTTGTTCCCTTTGATTTTTTAAGCCGCTTAGCCCTTATAATCGTGATATTTTTTGCCGGTGCATGGGCTTGCACAAGGGCTGAAGAGTTTTTAGGCAAAAAAGACCCAGGCTCACTCGTGATTGATGAACTTGTTGGCATCTTTATTATGCTGCTACCTGTTGCAAATCCTAGCTTATTTGACTACTGCTTAGCCTTTGTAATATTTAGAATTTTTGATATAATTAAGATTTTCCCTGTGAAAATTTGTGAGGAATTTTTCCCTAAGGGCTATGGCGTTATGGTTGATGATGTTGTGGCTGCCTTGCAAGGTCTTTTAATTATTTTTATTATGCAATACTTCGATTTTATTAATTATTTTAGCATTTAATTATAAGAAATTTGAAATAAATATAAACGATTTTGATATTTATATTTAAAAAATGACGGTTTAAAAGCCGTCTTTTTTTTGGCTTATCAAAAACAAATTACAAAAGCTGAATAATTATACAAAAAACTGCTGTTATAATTCCTGTAAATTTAATATGTTGGATTAATTTTGACAGTTTTTCATAGTCCCAAGTATTTTGATTTAAAGGACCTAAAATTGGCTTATTAATGATTTTTCCGTGATAGCTGGTTGGACCGCCAAATTTGGTATCAAAAAGCCAAGCACAAACGACCATTGGATAGCCAGAATTTGGGCTAGGCATTTTCTTGGCTTGAGCTATTAAAGTAGATAGCTTTGGCAAGTTCTTACGTTGTTCATTTTTTGCAAATAATATTAGCAATATAGCTGAAATTCTTGCGGGAAAATAAGCTAAAAAATCATCGCTCTTAGCTCCAAAAAAACCTAAATCCTTAAATCGCTCAGTTTTGTAGCCCCAAATAGAATCCGCAGTACTAATCACCTTATAGACCCATAAAAATGGTACCCCAAAAATCATTAGCCAAAACAAGGGCGCAAGAAAGGCATCATTAAAATTCTCTGAAACACTTTCTGCAAGACTACGATATAATTCTTCTTTTTTCATGTTATTAGTATCACGTGAGACTAAATAAGACACCTCAACTCGAGCTTGCTCAATTGTTTCAAAATGCACGCAATAAGCGGCATGTGAAATTTTGCGTACTAATTCACCAAGTGCAAGACCGCAGAATATAAGGTAAAAATTAAAAAAGTATTTGAGCAGTGGAAGATTTGTTACAAAAAATGTTAAGGCATAGATAGCAAGACAAAGAGCAATTAGACATAATGCCCCAGAAAGTTTGACATATTTTGATTTTTTAGCCAAATTTTCCATAGGCTCAAACAAATTTCCAATATAGCAAATCGGGTGCTTAGGGAAAATTGGGTGGCTTATGAAAAATTCAGCTAAAAGTGCGAGCGCAAAAATCATCTATAAATTCAGATTGTTTAGTATTTTTATTGCTATTAATGCTTATGATAACCACTAAAATTATCTAATAAATTACAGCTATTTAACGCTTGATACAATAAAATACCTGCACAATTTGCAAGGTTTAAACTCCTAACGGTATCAAGCTGTGGAATCCACACCCGCTCATGGCAACGCTCAAAAATATCTTGGCTAATGCCACGAGTTTCAGGACCAAAAATAAGGCTGTCTGTCGGTTCAAAATCGAATTTATGCATGGCAGTTCCAGCTTTTGCACTAGTTGTGACAAAACGCCTGCCAACCCCTGCATTATTGGCATATTCCTCAAAATTCTCCCATACAGATAAGGATACTTTGTCCCAATAATCAAGCCCTGCCCGCTTTAAATACTTATCCTCTAAGCTAAAACCAAGTGGCTTAATTAGGTGGAGTTGTGCCCCTGTTGCTGCACAAAGTCTAGCAATGTTACCAGAATTTTGTGGAATTTCAGGCTGATATAATACTATTTGAATCATGATAAAACTAAAGCCCTCGGGTTAACGCAAGCGCAACCAATAACGTCCATTGCAAGCGCAGTAAACAACCATAATACAATAAAGCCGATAAACATGTAACTCTTTAAACGCATTGGATTTTTACTGTTTCCAACCGTTGCAAAACATATGCTCGCAAGAAAAGGTACAAAAACTGCTACACCCATAAATACCCAGAAATCATTAGGATTTTCAGGCTTAATAATTGAAAAAATTTGCCAAGCCTCAAAAGCTGATGTACAAGATAAAATTAATGTCCCGATTAGGGCACTAATACCGAAAAAATTTCCAGCCAAGATATAATGATCCCTGCCGTAATCGTCCTTATTTCGCATAATTACAAGCCAAATCAAGCCTAAGGCTCCGTTCACGCTAATGCCAAGTGCAAGCAAATTATACACAAGATTGATAAAAATATCATTCTTTGCTGTCGTTGGTGCCGTTGGGTTCGTGAAAAAAGCTAGGACATCACCAAAGTTAATATCAGGCATGAAAATCAACTGCAAATACGTTAATAGCGTAATATCTCCTGACATTGCATACTCTTCAACTAAAATCGAGCGAATTGTCACAATATCTAAAATAATTGCAAGTAATCCAAAAAAACATATGCCCATCATAAATAAATTACGAAGTGAAGTCTTATAAAAAACTGCAAGGCAAATACTAAATGCCCCAATTAATTTGAGAAAAATTGCAACTACCATACTTAAAGTATGGGCGTGACTTTGAGGCTCTAATAAAATCTGACCGGGAATAAACCAAATTGACGCCATAAAACTTAAGCCAGCCAAAAAGGTTACAATACCTAGCCAGCTCCCTAAATCAGCTAATTGCTTTGCAATATTCGCATAAACTATACGTTTTTTACGGCGATAATTAAAATTCAAAATAGCTATCAAAAATGGATTAATGACAGTTGCGCAAATAACACATAAAACCAGAGAAAAAAGCAATAAGTATATGAAATTTATTGCTAAATTCAAATTAAAACCAGATGGAATTAAATCAAGTACAAGCATTTTTATCTCTTTGTATTTTATTTTTAGTTGAATAGAATTTTCAAACGTGCCAGAGTTTCGCATTTTTTTATATAAATTGCAAGTTTTTTGTGCCTTAAGAATATTTTACCTTTCTGCGCT
>CAYJPK010000084.1:3927-8749 GCA_964372035.1 uncultured Desulfovibrionaceae bacterium
AAACTTTATACTATCAACAATACTTTAATCTGATTGACAAAAAAGCTTTTTCTTGCTAAAAAATGAACAATCTATAAAAAAATTTTAATGCAAGTTATTTTTTTAACAATCTCTCTTTTCAACTCTTGTAACTCTTTTCAAAGGGGCAATTTATGTCTTATGAACTAAAGCAAGAGGATTTTAATTCTCTTTTAGGGTTTATTAATGGTTTAAGTGAGTCAGAAAAAAAGTCAGCTTTAATTCGTGTTCTATACGAAGCTCAAGCTATATTTGGATTTTTGCCAAAAGAAGTTATTCTTTTTATTGGCGAAAAAATGGATATTCCCTCCTCAACAATTTATGGCGTGGTCAGTTTTTACTCCTATTTTACCACAACTCCAAAAGGCAAGCATCAAATTAAAATTTGCAAGGGAACTGCGTGTTTTGTGTGCGGTGCAGAAGATGTTTCAAAGGAATTTGAACATCAACTTGGCATCAAAACCGGCGGTGTGACTGAAGATATGCAATTTAGCCTTGAGTCTGTGCGCTGTGTTGGCGCTTGCGGACTTGCGCCTGCTGTTTTAGTTGATGAGCTCGTTTATGCGAAAGTTATGCCGTCAGAAGTCAAAAAAATCATCAAAAAACACAAGGGGTAAGCTATGCCAAATACTATGCAACGCTTAAATACTGTGCAAGAATTTAATGATGCCTCCAAAAAATATAGTGCCCTTGTGGATTTGCGCACAGAGGGTGCATCAAATGATGGGCGCATAGAATTTTTAGTTTGCGGTGATACTGGTTGCCGTTCTATCAAGAGTTTAGAGGTCTTAGAGGCTCTAAACAAGGCTATCGAGGAATTTGACCTCGGCTTTCGTGTAAAAGCGCAAATCACTGGTTGCTTTGGATTTTGCAAAAAAGGTCCAATTGTTAAGGTCTATCCTGAAGATATTTTTTATGTCGAGGTTAGCCCAGAAGACGCAAGAGATATAGTTAAGGCGCATTGCATTGAGCATGAAACTGTTAAACATCTTGAGCGTTTATTATATAAAAATCCTGATGATCCTGATAATCCTATTAAAAAGCAAGATGAGATAGATTTTTATAAAAAACAAAAGAAAATTGCCCTTTCAAATTGCGGACTTATCCACCCTGATATTATCGAAGAATATATTGCAGTTGGCGGATATTTAGGCTTTGTAAAGTGCATTAGCGAATATAAAAACCAAGAAGTCCTTGATATTATGAAAGAATCTGGGCTGCGTGGTCGTGGTGGTGGTGGCTTCCCTACTGGTGTGAAATGGCAAGCTTGCGCTAATGAAAATTCTGCTCAAAAATATGTGGTGTGTAATGCAGATGAGGGCGACCCTGGCGCATTTATGGATCGCTCAATTTTAGAGGGTGACCCACATTGTATCATCGAGGGTATGGCAATTGCCGCCTATGCGATTGGTGCTGATACGGGCATTGCCTATGTTCGTGCTGAATATCCAATGGCTGTCAAGCGTTTACAGCAAGCTATTGATAAAGCAAAGGAAGTTGGGCTACTTGGTCAAAATATTCTCGGGACTGGCTTTAATTTTGAAATGGAAATTAGGCTTGGTGCTGGCGCATTTGTGTGCGGTGAGGAAACTGCCCTACTCAACTCAACGGAAGGTAAGCGTGGCGAGCCAAATCCTAAACCGCCATACCCTGCTGAAAAAGGCTTATACGGCTGCCCTACTATTATTAATAATGTCGAAACTTTCGCAAATGTGCGCCATATCATTACTAATGGTGCGGCTTGGTTTGCTGATATTGGAACTGCAACTTCAAAGGGAACTAAGGTTTTTGCGCTAGCTGGAAAAGTCAATAATGTCGGGCTTGTAGAAGTTCCAATGGGTACTACTTTGCGTGAAATTATCTTTGAAATCGGTGGTGGTATCAAGGACGGGCATAAATTCAAAGCTGTGCAAACTGGTGGACCTTCTGGCGGTTGCATTAGCGAAGAAAATCTTGATATTAAAATAGATTACGAGTCATTATCTAAAATTGATTCCATGATGGGTTCTGGTGGTATGATTGTTATGGACGAGCATAACTGCATGGTCGATATTGCAAAATACTACCTCGATTTTACCATGGAAGAATCGTGCGGAAAATGTACGCCGTGTCGTGTTGGTAACAAGCGACTGCATGAGCTACTCGAAGATATTTCAAATGGCAAAGGCACTATGGAACATATTGAAAAGCTTGAAACTCTTGGCAAAGTCATTAAAGATACTGCACTTTGCGGACTTGGGCAAACTGCGCCAAATCCGATTTTAAGCACCTTACACTTTTTTAGGGACGAGTATCTAGCGCATATTATTGATAAAAAATGCCCTGCTAAAGTTTGCGTTGAACTTTTAGAATTTACCGTGACGGAAAAATGCGTCGGTTGTGAGCATTGCAAGCGTGATTGCCCTGTTTCCTGTATTTCTGGGGAGTTACGAGAAATGCACCACATTGACAACGAAAAATGCATTAAGTGTGGCGTGTGTATTAGTTGTTGCCCTGTTAATGCGATTATCAGAGGGTAAATCTTCAATAATTACTATAAAATCATGGAGTTATTATGATTAGCATTAGCATTAACGGTAAATATGTTGACGTGCCACAAGGTAGCACAATTTTAGATGCCGCAAAAAAATTAAATATAAGAATACCAACACTTTGTCACTTTGATATGCACAATATCAACATGCTAAATGAGGTTTCAACTTGTCGAGTTTGCATGGTCGAAGTTGTTGGGCGTAGAACCTTAGTCCCTGCTTGCTCTAGTGAAGCGACGCAAGGTATGGAAATATTTACACATACTCCAAGGGCTATTAATGCAAGGCGTGCCGTTGTGGAGTTGATTTTATCTAACCACCCGAAAGATTGTTTAGTTTGCCCGAAAAGCCTTGATTGTGAACTTCAATCACTCGCTGCTGAGCTTAGCATTAATGAGGTCGAGTACACTGGGCATATGTCACTCCAGAAAAAAGACCATTCTAGCCCTGCTATTACTAGAAATATGTCAAAATGCGTGCTTTGTAGACGTTGTGAAACAATGTGTCACAGCGTGCAAACTGTCAACGTGCTTTCGGCTGTAAACCGTGGATTTGAAACCTCTATCGGAACTTTATTTGACATGCCACTTGACGAAACTGCCTGTGTTTCATGTGGACAATGCGTGGCTGTTTGCCCTACTGCCGCACTATCAGAAGTTAATAATATTCCGCAGTTATGGAAAGTTTTAGCCGATAAAGACAAATTCGTTGTTGTCCAAACTGCACCTGCTGTGCGTGCGGCTTTAGGTGAAGCTTTTGGAATGCCTGCTGGTCTAGCTGTGACAGGAAAAATGGTAAGTGCCTTAAAAGCCTTAGGTTTTGATAAGGTCTACGATACAAACTTTGCGGCAGATTTAACCATCATGGAAGAAGCAACTGAATTTGTGCATCGCTTGCAACATGGCGGAAAGATGCCTATTCTTACAAGCTGTTGCCCTGGTTGGGTGAAGTTTTTTGAGCATCAATTTAGCGATATGTTAGATATTCCATCTACTTGCAAATCACCACAACAAATGTTCGGTGCTATCGCAAAAACCTATATGGCTGAAAAGCTCGGCATTGACCCTGCAAAAATGGTGGTCGTTTCTGTTATGCCATGTTTAGCTAAAAAGTATGAAGCTGGACGGGCTGAAATGGATAGTTCAAACATGCAAGATGTTGATATTGTTATATCTACTCGTGAGCTTGCACGTATGATTCGTGAGGCTGGGATTGATTTTGCCACCCTTTATGATGGGATTTATGATAACCCTATGGGCGAATCTACCGGAGCGGCTGATATTTTTGGTGCAACAGGTGGTGTTTTAGAGGCGGCATTGCGTACTGCTTATAAAATGGTAACTAATGAAGAGCTTGAAAAGGTTGAATTTGCGGCTCTTCGTGGTCTTCGTGGTATTAAAGAGGCGACCATTGATATTGCAGGAACTGCGCTTAAGGTTGCAGTTGCGAGTGGGCTTGGAAATGCTCGACAACTACTTGAAAACATTAGAGATGGCAAGGCACATTATCATGTTGTGGAAATCATGGCTTGCCCTGGTGGTTGCATTGATGGTGGCGGTCAGCCGTATCACCATGGTGATATGGAAATCATTGAAAAAAGAATGCAAGCACTGTATAATGAGGATCGCAACAAGAATAAACGACGCTCGCATGAAAATCCGTTTATTAAGCAATTATACGATGAATACCTTGGTGAGCCTTATGGCAAGCGTGCGCATGAACTCCTGCATACTGAATATACCATTAGGCAAAAAATGTAGGTGGTTTAGACACTTTTGTAAAAGACTGTAAAGTTGTTTTGCTTGCGAGCGAAAGTTTATATTTTGTTGTTTTATAGCTTTTGGTTCTTTATTAGATTTATCTTTTTGACTTGCTTTTTGTCAAAAGAATATTTTCCTTTACGCACGTACTTGAGTACGCTTACGCAGAAAAATATTTTTTTCCTCAAGCAAGCGCAAAAATCCGAAAATCTCATAAAGAACCAAAAAACTTATCATATGTTTTTTTCGCTAAGGTTATTTTAATATGTCTAACAAAAAAAATATACTGCCACATTTTATCTGGCACATATTAAAATAATCTACTATATTGAAAAAAACATAGTTTAAGGAAATGAACCCCCGTCGTTACATGTTCGCTACGCTCACATTACACGACACCCCCTTATCTGCTTACGCAAAGGGGAAAGGTTATATGACTTAACGATTTTTGTAGAAAACTGTAAAATTGTTTTGCTTGCGAGTTTCTATTTAGCTTTTAGAAAATACAGACTT
>CAYJPK010000085.1:0-8291 GCA_964372035.1 uncultured Desulfovibrionaceae bacterium
TTTAGAGTTTCTCTAATCTTTTTATAATATTTTTCTAGAAAATGCAAATCATGTTAACTATAAATATCAAAAAAGCCTTGCTAATTGATAGTATATCATTTTTAGCAAGGCTTAAATCTTTTATAAAGTTAATGCTTAGTCTTTTAGTTTTTCTGCTAAAAGCTCTGCAATATGTGTTACGTGTAATTTGTTTGAGCGTTTTTCTTCACCACCACGTAGTTGAATGACACAACCAGGGCAATCGGCAACTAACCTTGTAGCGTCAGTTAGCTCTGCTTTATCAAGCTTGCGCTTAAGTATTTCAGCTGAAAGCTCAGGGAATTTCATGGAATAAGTTCCACCAAAACCGCAACAAACATTTTCTTCTTCACACGGTGTATAGTCAGCAGCCATTTTAATAAGTTCTCTTGGTGCTTTCTCAACACCAAGCCCACGGCATAAGTGACATGAAGCATGGTAAGTAACTTTTTCTTCACTCTTATTGAAATCATCAATGCTTAGCTTAAGCACATCATGCACAAAAGAACTAAAGTCAATAATTTTACTGCTAAATTTCTTAATTTCTTCTTGATTAATATTGCTATCTTCAAGCATTTGCGGATATACTTTCTTTAAGTGCGAGGCACAAGAAGCACAAAGAGTTAAAATATAATCATAATTATTAACATTAAATGCTTCAATATTTTGAATTGCAACAGCTTTTGATGGTTCACGTTGCCCCATCATAGTAAGCGGTAAGCCACAACATGTTTGTTCATCTGGAAAATCAATTTCAACATTATGTTTCGCAATTACCTTTACCGCTGCTTCAAGTTGTTCAGGATATACGAAATCTTGAGTACAACCACCAAAAATAGCAATCTTGTATTTTGGATTATTTGTTTTAGGCTTTATTTCATTAAACAAATCACGAAATGGCTTATCAGCAATAGCCGGCAAGGCTCTAAATTCTTGCCCAGGCATAAACATTTGCGGTAAATGTCTAATAAATTGTGTTCCGCCAGTAATTGGTTTTTGTGCAATTTTCGCCATTCTTAATAAGGAATGGAACATCTTACGGTTTTTCATAGCAGCACTTAAAATGCTATTTTGAATACCAGCTCCCTCGTCCTCACTTAAAATCATGCGGATTTCACGTATAATTCTTGGTAAATCAATACCACCACCGCAAACGTCCTTACACCTTTCACAGCCAACACAGTTTTGAATGATTGTTTTTGCTTTATCTTTACCATGAAAAAGATAGGTTAAAATCAAGCCGATCGGACCATTATAGATATGACCCATTTGATGTCCGCCAATCATTAAATAAATTGGACAAATATTAGAACAAGCTCCGCATCTTATACATCTTGCAACTTGAGAGAAAAGAGGATCTTGCATTATTTTTGAACGACCATTGTCAAGCAAGACAACATGCATTATTTTTTTATCGGTTGGTGAAGAGCTACATTCATTTGGACCTGTAATAATATCAACATACGAAGTAATTACTTGCCCAACGGCATTACGAGGTAATACCATTAAAGTATGTAGAACGTCGTCCATTTTTTCAACTAATTTATCTATACCACAAATTGCAACATGCACTCGTGGTAAGCTTGTTACCATTCTAGCATTGCCTTCATTTGTAACAATAACAAGTGAGCCATTTTCTGCAACTGCGAAGTTTGCACCACTAATACCCATGTCAGCCTTTGCAAAGGCTTCACGAAGTCCACGACGTGATACTTTTACAAGTTTTTCAATTATGGCAGGTTGTGTTTTAGCTGTTGCAGCACTAAACACTTCTGCTACTTGCTCTTTAGATAAGTGCACAGCTGGAGCAATAATATGAGATGGACGATCTTCACGAAGCTGAATAATCCACTCACCAAGGTCAGTTTCATTGATTTCAATGCCTTGCTTTGTCAAATGCTTGTTAAGCTCAGTTTCTTCCGTTGTCATGGATTTTACTTTAACAACGCTCTTAACATCGTTTTCTTTTGCGATTTCAGCTATAATATTATTTGCATGTTCTGCGTCTTTTGCAATATGAACCTTTATACCAAGTTCACTTGCCTTAGCAGAAAATTTATCTATTAATTCTTGGTTGTTCTTGGCAGTTTGATCTTTTATTTCTGTAACCTTAGCTATCATGCCAAGTCTATCACGTCCTTCATATGTTTGAATACGTCTACCATCGCAAAGCTTTGAGAAACGTTCTAAGGTATCACGTAAAAATTCATCATTTAAGGCATCACGCAGGTTTTTGCGGTATTCTTCTAGATTCTTTGGAGTATTAGTCATTTTATCTATCCTTAATCAATAACAATTATACAAACTTCAAGCGGACCATGCACACCAACTGCTAGCACAAGTTCAATGTCAGCAGTTCTACTTGGACCAGTAATAAACGAGGTATAGCAAGCTTTATGCTCTTGCATATATTTGTTTAAAATTGGTGTTAATTGCGTTAAATTACTCAAGATTCCAGAGCGTGGAACTATTAAAACATTAAGCTCACTAACTCCGCTTGAAATTAAACATTCTTCACTTTGAGTTTGCATAACACAAGTTCCGCTTTCTGCAATTGCATAAGGAACTTGATTGATGGCAATATCAATGCCTGCTAAGTGATTGCGAATACCTTTATTAATTAGGGTGTAGCCTTTTTCATCGCATAGTTTTTTGAAAAATTCATAGTCTTGTGCATTTAAGTCAGGAGCGGCTAAAAGCCTGTTTGCTCTTGTTGGCAAATCAGCTTCTTCATTATGTGCTCCAAGTTGTGCACCTTCTTCTGGTAATAGTAAGATAGAGTTTGGCTTTTCTTCACATAAATCAATTACAATTTGCAAAGCTTCTTGCATGTTCTTTGCACTACAAAGCTTTGCACTTGCAGCACTCGCACTTTGCTTTAAAATTTCAAATAAATCTGGAGCAGACAATTTAATATCTCCTTATGCTTGTATTATAAATTAATTTTGAGCAATTAACTTACTGTCTTTAATGTATTTAGCAACTGTAGCAGCACCACGTGGCGTGTTCCATTCTTTTTTATACAGCTTAGCTCTAGCGCTTAATGATTCAGACTTCTTGCTTAACTTATCTCCAACCCGTAACCAATAATAGCTAATTGCCATTGCTGTTTGAAAATGCAAGTTATAGGTCATGTTGTGGGCAAGGCTTTTTTCTTCGTCCATATAGCCTTGCAGAACTTTATAAACATCAGGCTCTTTTTGGAGTCTTTCCATGATATACTTGCCAGTACTTAAAAGAATTTGGTAAATACCAAGTGTTTTTCCGCTTCTATCCTTAACATTATAGCCAAAGGTCGATTCAGTAGCAGCAGTTTCAGCTAGCAATTTGACTAAATCATCACTATTAGGCACAATTGGCATGACGTCTAGAACTTCGCTAACCATACCGACAAATTTATCTTTGTTAAGTTTTTCGCCACCGCTCCAATGCCAAAGGGCTTCACTTGGTGCTAAAACATGATGAAATGGCGCAAGTGGATTTGGGCAAAGGGCTAAAGTTGTAAATATCGTCGTAAGACATATGAAAAATGAAATTAATTTTGTACGCATAATATCACCAAAAAAGAACGAGTATCCTATGTATTTTAATTCTATAACAAAATTTTATGATTATCTTGATAAGCTTGGCATGTTTCACATGGACTTAAGCCTAAACAGGATAAATAATGCTATTGAAAATTTAAATTTAGCAAAAACACCTTATCCAATTATTCAAGTAGTTGGCACTAATGGAAAAGGTTCTACATCTACCTTTTTATCCTATCTTGCAACTAAACATGGTTTAAAAACAGGTCTTTACACCTCACCACACCTAGTCAAAGCAAATGAAAGGATTAAAATTAATAATTTAGCGCTTGATGAAGATAAAATCCCAGATCTTGCTGAAAAAGTTTATAATGCTTCAAATAAGTCATCATCTAGCAGGTTAACATACTTTGAGTTTTTAACAGTTCTTGGCGCACTTGCATTTAAAGAGGAACAAGTTGATATAGCAATTTTTGAAGCAGGCTTAGGTGCTAAACATGATGCAACAAGCTCGTTTAAGGCTGATTTAGTTTGTTTTACACCAATAAGCTTAGATCATGAAAATGTTTTAGGTGACCTAGAACAGATTGCATATGACAAAGCTTGTGCTATGAAAAATGGTAGCTTAGCAATTACAGCTTTGCAAGCACCGAATGTACTCAATATCCTTAGTAAAGTCGCAAATGAGCATAAAAGTAATTTGGCTCAAGTGAATAATATAACCCTTAATAGGTACTTTGGCAAGTTTGAGGATATAAACTTAAAAATGCAAGGTGAATACCAAAAAATAAATGCCCTAACCGCCTTATCTGCCTGGGAAATATTTTGTAAAAATAACAATATTGCTTTAGATAGTGATATGGTAAGAGAGGCTTTTAGTGAGGCTTTTATCCCAGCTAGAATGCAACTAATTAACAGTAGTGAAGCAGAATTGCCTAAAACCCTTTTGCTTGATGGCGCACACAATGAACATGGTTTAATTAACCTGAAAAACAGTTTGAAAGAACATAAATTAAAGCCAAAGTTTGTTATTTTTACTTGTATGAAGGACAAGGATATTGCTTCAATGCTAAGCCTTTTAGATGAATTAAAACAAGATGCTAAGATATTAATTCCTTGGATTGATAATGAAAGAGCAATTAATCATAAAGAACTAGCAGAAAAGATAAATGCACAAGCTTGTACTAGCTTAAAAGATGCTTTAAATGTTGCAAGTAATGAAAAATTAGCTGAAAATGAAATTATTTTAATTTGTGGCTCATTATATTTAATGGGTGAATTTTTTAAGCTATATCCAAAATATTTAAACTAATTTTCTATCATGCTAAGATTAACTAGCTTGCTAGTATCAAGCATTTGCGTGCTTTGCAAGCTTTCATTAACAGTAGTCTGTGGTTCTTGTTCTTGCAATTTTAATCTAGCGTTTTCAAACAATGCTTCCAAAATTGAATTTGAAACTAACATGCCATTTGTTGTTAAGCGTAAGTAGCCATGTGTTATACGAATGAGTCTATTTTGGTGCAGGGCGTGAATAAGCTTTTGATTGTCTTTAAAGAAATCACGTCCTGTTAATTCACGATATGCTTTAACCCGTAAGCCTCGGCTTGTTCTAAGTCGTAGCATTATTAACTCTAATACTCGTGTAACACTATCAATTTCTTCGATCGGTTCAGGAATCTTAATGCTTTTCACACTTTTTTCCCATAACTTATGAGAGCTTGAATTTGTGTAACGCTTATTGCCTAAGGTAGAGGCAGCAGATGGACCTAGCCCTAAATAATCTTGCCCTTCCCAGTAGCCTAAATTATGGCGGCATTGAAAGCCTATTCTTGCAAAGTTTGAAATTTCATAGTGCATCAAGCCAGCTTCTTGTAAGGTTTCTGCGCCTTGTGTAAACATGCCAGCTTGCTCACGCTCTGTAGGTAATTTGATTATACCTGCTTCTAGATCAGAGCTAATTGGGCTACCATCTTCAATTGTTAAGCCGTAACAAGAAAGATGATCTGGCTTTAATTTAATAATTTCATCAAGTTGCTTTAGCCATTCTCTAACACTTTGTCCTGGCATTGCCCACATTAAGTCTAGATTAATGTTTGAACAGCCTGCTTCACGAGCAGATACAAAAGAATGAACAGCCTCTTTTGCTCTATGTGCTCTGCCAAGTAACTCTAAAATATCATCATCTAAGGATTGAACACCAATAGAAATACGGTTAATGCCAGCACTTAAATATTCACGCACAATATGACGAGAATTTAAAGATTCAGGATTTGCCTCAAGGCTAATTTCTGCTGTTGGGCTAAGCTTAAAAGATGTTTTTACCTTATGCAGTATCTGATTAATTGTCTTTGGAGGCAATAAGCTTGGAGTCCCGCCACCAAAAAAAACAGTATCTATTTCTTTTTTACCTAATATATCTCCCCATTTTGCAATCTCCAAAAATAGAGTGTCAACGTAGGAACGTATTTTCCAGCCACTGCCCTCTCCTGTGAAAACTTCAGAATGAAAGGTACAATAGCGACATTTACGCCTACAAAATGGAACATGAATATATAACAGCATTTATTTTCTCGTTTAATTTTTAATAGCTTGTATGTAAGCTGGCAGACTTCTATAACCACCAAGCAAACAATCGTAATAACACGCACTATATTCAGCAAAAGTCATTTGCCTACCATAAACATTATACTTACGCTCTTCACTCACAAATGGCAAATTATAAAATTTTCCTATAAAAGGGTGAATTGGTAAATCAAAGTCATAAGAACAGCGTGGGTACTCTTTTTGTTTAGCACATGGTTTAAAGTTAAGCAAATCTAAAACTTGATTAGCAATATGAAGGTTTAAGTCTTCTTCTGGGTGATTAATTGTTGAGAATATTTGCTTTGTTTGCCAAAGTTCTTTGATTAGTTCAATAGTGCGGATAGTGCAGTTTTTTTGCTTATCCTCTTCAATTTTAAGGCTGTCTTGTGCAATTTTAGCTATATCATATTTTTTATTTAAATCTCCACGTAAATATATATGCATTGCTTGCTCTAAGTTAAGTTTTTGCTCAAATAAATATTCTAAAAATATATCACTGAAATCTAAAATGCCAGTACTTTTCCAAAGCGGCCAATAAGCTTTAAACATCATATTAGGAATTTGGTAGTGCATGGCTTTTTTATTTAAAGACTTTAAAAGCTCTTGAGAAGACAAGTCTTCCCATTTTTGCCCAAGTTCTTGATACAAAAATAGACTTGTATTACCAAGTAGCTCATGAGCTATATTTTCACGCTTAAAGTTTGAAAAGAGATAGGTTTCAAACTCTGAACTAAATTCCTCATGACTATCGAGCAATCTTTTTAATGGATCGCCCTGACAATTACTATGAATCAAACAAATATTTTTTGCCATACAATTTCCCTTTTAGCGTAAATTTTTCATTTAAATTTTAAATATCATCTTAAAAATAGTCAATGCATAATCAGCTTATTATTTACTTGCACAAAATGTATTTATTATATAATGTAAAAGTTAATTTATTTTGGCTGTTCATTTTTTATTAATTTAATATTTTAAGGAGTTATTAATGCAATATCGTGATTTAGGTAAGTCAGGAATTAAAGCTTCTGTTGTTGCACTCGGAACATGGGCTATCGGTGGTTGGTTTTGGGGTGGAGCTGATGAAAATGATGCTGTAAAGGCTATTCATGCTGCTCTTGATAATGGCATGAACTTGCTTGATACTGCGCCAATGTACGGCATGGGACATTCAGAGGAAGTTGTTGGAAGGGCTATTGCCGGTAGACGTGATAAGGTTGTGCTTGCAACTAAATGTGGTTTAGTTTGGGACGGCACTAATAATGGTGGCGGAGAATACCATTTCTCAACTGATGAAAAAACAAAACGTGATGATGGTAGCATAAAAGTTTACCGTTATCTTGATGGTGCTTCAATTCGTCGTGAACTTGAACTTAGTTTAAAGCGTTTAGGTACTGACTATATAGACTTATATCAAACTCACTGGCAAGATGGTTCAACTAAAATTGCAGAAACAATGGAAACCTTAATGGCCCTTAAAAAAGAAGGTAAAATTCGTGCAATTGGTTGTTCAAATGCAACTCCAGCTCAAATGCAAGAATATATTGATGCAGGGCAATTAGATGTTGACCAAGAATTATATTCAATGTTCGACAGAAAACACGAAGGTGGAAATTTAGATTTTTGTGCTGATAATAATGTTGCTTTCTTAGCTTATTCACCTCTTTCACAAGGTTTACTCACTGGTAAAATTGGTCCAGAGCGTAAATTTGGTGATGGTGATCAGCGTAACACAAAGGAAAGATTTAGTGTTGCAAATAGAGCTAGAATTGCCGACATGCTCGCAAGCTTTGCTCCACTTACTGAAAAGTATGATTGTACTGTTGGTCAACTTGTTATTGGCTGGACTGTGGCTCAACGTGGTTGCTCGCATGCTTTAGTTGGTGCGAGAGATGAGGCTCAAGTTTTTGAAAACTTAAAGGGTGGAGATATTGTTATAACAGATGCTGAAAGTAAATTTATGCGTGATAAATTAATGGAATACGCAGCTGATTTACCATAGTTTTATACTTGATATATAAAATAAAAAGGACTGATTTTTAATTGTCAGTCCTTTTTTGTTTGCCTTACATTTAACCATAACTATGATGACTATGTAAACTATATAAACTATATAAACTATGTAAACTAGGGCAACCTTGTGAAAACGCTTGGTTGAGGTGG
>CAYJPK010000086.1:0-8202 GCA_964372035.1 uncultured Desulfovibrionaceae bacterium
TTATGCTTATTGGCTAACTTAATTGCATCTTCTCTATCAAAAAATAGAGTTTTTTCAGCTTCAATAACTAAGCCAAGATAATTATGTTCTATTAAAAGTTCTATTGTTTTTAAACCAATAGAAGGTAAGTCGACTCTTTCATCTTGTCCAACTTTAGCCATTTTAATTGCAACACATTCTTTTTTTGCAAGTTCTGCACCACGAATAATTGTAGCATCAGTTCCCTCGAGGCACTCAACAGCAACAACCATTGAACGACGCACAATTAAACACTGACCAATATCATAGCTACCAATATTTTTGGCAATATTCCAGCCGTATTCTAAATCTTCCTCAAACATGGCATTTGGCTTTGACTTAGTTAATAGACCTTTCGGACAACGTAAAGATGGAGCAATATCAGCCGCACTTACGACGCAAAAACCCTCTTGCTCAAGATATCGAATAATAACACGAAAAATTGAATCATCACCCTTTGTTTTTGCCATAAGCAAAAGTTTTGCTGCCACAAAGTCCGGACGCAAGTCAAGTGCCTTAGGCTTGCTAATTGCTCCTGCAAAGCAAAGTTTTTTAACATTATGCTTTTTAAAGAAGTCAATTAATTTTGCAACTTGTCCTAAATGCAAAAGCTTAAAATCAAGGGCATTTTCCGCCAAGCTTTCAGAACTATGCCCAACAAAACCACATATAACTGGTTGATTACCTTGAGCACACAATTCTTTGGCTACAATTTGCGGAAACTGCCCTGATCCTGCAATGATTCCAATTCGTTCCATTACTTTTTATTTTTATCTATAAGTTCAACCATTCTATCTGATAGCGCTTGCAAATCTGGTTTCGAGAACTGTGCATCAGCTCCAACTGTTTCACCACGTTTTTTAAGCGAATCGCTAACAATAGAGGAGAAAATCGCAACTGGAAGATCTTTTAATACAGGGTCTTCCTTAATTTGGCGACATAATGTTAAACCATCTAAGTTAGGCATTTCAATATCAGTAATAATACCTTCAACAAAATCTTCAACTCTGCGACCATTATTTAAAACTTCACGCTTTACTAGCATTAGATAATCCCAAGCTTCCTTTCCATCAAAGAACTGCTTCAAATCAAACATTTTAGTCTTATCTAACATTCCTGACATTAAGCCACGAATACTGCTTGAATCATCAGCATGTAAGATTTTATATCTTTTTTCTGGTGCTAGTTCGGTACCATCTCTATATTCCATATGCATTGCAAGTCTTGGGTGCAAGTCAGCAACTATTGCTTCAAGGTCAAGCAAGAACACTACTCTGCCATCAAGGCGAATAACACCTGTAATTGAGCTGTGGCTCATACCTTGTAAGATTTTTCCTGGAGGTTCAACATCTGTCCAACTCATACGGTGAATACGATTAACACCAGATACTAAAAAGCTTGTAATAACAGTGTTAAATTCAGTAATAATAACTTTAGCTTCCTTAGAAATTAAAGTATTTTTATTTAAATATTTACCTAAGTCTATTAAAGGAACGATACGCCCATTACGGTGAGCAAAAGCACCTTTAACAGCATCATGGTTCATTTGTGGCATAGCAGTTACTGGCTGCTCTCTAATAATTTCAACAACTTTGGCAACATTTATGCCATAGTGCCCTCTGTAACCTTCTTCATCTATGTAGAACTCAACGATTTCAAGTTCATTAGTGCCACTTTCTAGCAAGATATTCGTTTGCGACATAAACACCTCGTTGTCAAATATATTGTAATGCAATTAATATATACATCATTTGGGCTTATGTCAATTTTTTAAGAACTAGCTTGTGTAAAATGTCATAAATCCATAAAATACATTATTTGGCTCAAGTTTTGCATATTAAAAGCACGAGATATTTTTTTAAGTGATTAACAATCTCATTATTTAGGAGTTATATATGCAAGAAGCAATGTTTACAGGACTTTTCGGAGCTTTGACTACTGAACACCGCATGAATAACGTTGCCAATAACTTGGCAAATGTAAATACACATGGTTTTAAACGGAGTGAACTTGCTTTTAAAGATACCATGATTCGCTATGCGCATGATGAAATTAGAGAACCACTTGCTAATGTGCGCTCTAAACCTTTATTTCCTGATGCTCACCTTGCCTCAAGGGTTCGTATTGCTGTTGCAGAAAATAATTTTGTACAAGGTGCAATGCAAACAACTGGAAATCCACTTGATGTTGCGATTAGCGGCGAAGGTTTCTTTCGCATTAACTCTCCATTAGGTCAACAATATACCCGTAATGGTAGCTTTGTTATGGATTCAACTGGGCAGCTTGTTACTAAGCAAGGCTGGCAAGTTCTTGGCGATGGTGGCGGAGGGATTGTTATTCCAGAAGGCACTAGAGATATTCATATTGCTCCTGACGGCAGAGTTTTTGCTGATTCTGAAGAAGTTGGTACGATTGCAGTTGTTGGTGTTGAAGATATGACACAGATGGAGCATCTTGGAAAAGGGCTTTACCGTGCTAGAGAAGGTGCTGTTTTAGTTGAAAACAATGCTCTGGCTGAAAGTTTTGATGATGCCACACCTGACAACCCTAATGTAACACGCTTAGAACAAGGATTTTTAGAAACTTCAAACGTTGAAGTTGTTACTGAAATGGTTAATATGATTGAAGTACAAAGGCATTTTGAAGCCTTACAAAAAGTAATGCAAACCTCTGACTCTATTGATAGAGAAACAATCTCTAAAGTCGCAAGGGCTAAATAATTTTTAAATTTAATACGAGGATACTTATATGATGCGTTCACTTTGGACAGCGGCAACAGGTATGAGTGCACAACAATTAAATATTGATGTAATCTCAAACAACCTTGCTAACGTTAATACAGTTAGCTTTAAGAAAAGCCGTGCGGAATTTGAAGACTTAATGTACCAAACCTTAAGAATAGCTGGTTCATCAACTGACGGAGATAACCAAGTTCCTGTTGGTTTGCAAGTTGGTATGGGTGTTAGACCTGTTGCTTCTCATAAGTTCTTTACTCAAGGCGATTTCCAAAATTCTGGTAATCCACTTGATATTGCTATTGAAGGCGATGGATTTTTCCAAGTTCAAGTTGGGGATCAATTAATGTATACAAGAGCTGGTGCATTTAAACTTGACCAAGACGGAACTATTGTAACTTCAAATGGTTATGTATTACAGCCAGAATTTACAGTTCCAGAAGAAACTAAGTCGCTTTCTATTTCTGAAAATGGCTATATTGCAGCTATTGACTCAACAGGTCAAGAAATTGCGGCAACTGAAATTCCGCTTTATACCTTTATTAACCCAGCAGGACTTGATGCAAGAGGGCGTAACTTGTACGTTCCAACTGAAGCTTCTGGCGATGCTGTTGAAGGTGTGCCTGGTGATTTAAATGTTGGTACTTTGGCTCAAGGCTTTTTAGAAATGTCAAACGTTGAAGTTGTTGATGAGATGGTTAATATGATCGTTGGTCAACGTGCTTATGAAATGAACTCTAAAGCAATTCAAACTTCTGACACCATGTTGCAAACAGCTACACAGTTAAAACGTAACTAATAATAAGTGGTAATTTTTATGTTGCTGCGCCATTTTTATTTATCATTTTTACTTTTGTTTATGCTTGCAAGTATTGCAAGTGCGCAAAGTAATGAATGGCGACTGCGCATTAAAGAAGCAGCGATTGCAAACGATACCGCTGTTACACTTGGAGATATAGCTGAACCTTATGGTGCTATTTCAACAGCTGAGTGGAACAAGCTATCAAAAATAAAGCTGTGGCCTGCTCCACCAGAAGAAGGCAAACCACTGCAAATTAATAAAGTACGTTTAAACCAAGTGCTAAAGCAACGCCTTGGTACAATTGCGGATAAATGCATTTTACCTTCCAGTTTAGCTATTCAATATAAAGGTAGTGTATTATATGAAAATGACATTCGCAATCTTGTGGTCAAAACATTGACTCCAAATTTAAATGCCATGGACGGTCAAGCCGAAATAAAAGACTTTAGACTGCCTGCCTATATTTTTATTGCTCATAGTGGGCAAACAGTAGAGCTTGAACCAGTTAAGTTAAAAGCAGGGCGAATTAACTTACGCTTTGCAATTAAAGAGTTAGACGCATCACTCGTTAAAAAGTTTACTGGCTCAGCCTTTATAAATCTCTGGAAAGAAATAGCAAGTGCAGCCACTGGCATTAATAAGGGTGAAACAATTCAACCAGATAACATCACTTTTATGCGCAAAAACTTAGCTTATATTCGTGGTGAACCATGGGACGGAAGAGGTGGACCGTGGCAAGTAATTCGTCAAATTGGCGCTGGTGAAACAATCTTTTTAAATGATATAGAACCAATGGCGATGATTAAAAAAGGCTCTATAGTAAATTTAATCTATCAAAAAAATAATTTAAAATTAACACTTAAAGCAGAAGCAATGGAAGATGGCAGTGCAGGTGAAACTATTCAAGTACGAAACTTGCAAAGTAAAAAACAAGTATATGGCACTGTCCAAGATCCAAACACAGTAATTGTCAGATAAGAGGTTATAATTATGAGAAATTTACATATTTTATTATTAGTTGCATGTTTTGCTCTTAGCGCATGTAATGCGACAAAACAAACACCAGCAGTTAGCGCTCCTATTACTCCAGTCCAAGCCTATGTTGAGCCAGAACAAAGAATTGCTAACCCTGGTTCTATTTATTCTGAATCTGACGCTGATACCCTATTTGCTGACTCAAGAGCAAGACGCATTGGTGATGTTGTTATGGTTAGGGTTGTTGAAAGCATGAAAGCTGAAAACAAAGCCGACTTAACAACTTCAAAGGACACTTCTAATCAATATGGCGTTAGTGCTTTTGCAAGCCCACTTGGTATAGTAAAAGCTAGTGCAGGTAATTTTAACACACAATCAGGGCCTGGTCTTGTTTTTGACACTTCTTCTGTAAGTGATACATCTGCTAGCGGTGAAACAACTAGAGAAAATATGGTAACTGCAACCTTAGCTGCTCGTGTAGTTAAGCTTTTACCAGGCAATGCAATGCAAATTGAAGGCATTAGAACTACTCAAGTTAATGGTGAAACCCAATATTTAGTAGTACGTGGTATAGTTCGCCCATCAGACATTGCAGCTGACAATTCAATTACTTCAAACCGTATTGCAAATGCACATATTGAATATTACGGTCAAGGCGTTGTTTCTGACGTTAATAGACCTGGCTGGTTAACAAGATTATTAAATAATGTATGGCCATTTTAATTGGCACTATTGTTGCATTCTCTTACATGAGGAATGATTATGAAAAAATTAATTTCAATACTTAGTTTATTACTTATGGCATGCATGCTAAGCCCTGCTTATGCTGTTAGGTTAAAAGATATAGCGACTTTTTCAGGTGTAAGAGATAACCAGTTAGTTGGTTATGGTATTGTTGTTGGGCTTGGTGGTACTGGTGACAAGAGTAATACTCCATTTACCTCAACTTCAATAAAAAATATGCTTGAGCGTATGGGCGTTTCAATGGACGAAACAAAATATAAGCCAAGCAATGTTGCGGCAGTTATGGTTACTGCAAAAATGCCAGCTTCTGGAAAACCAGGTGCTCCTCTTGATATATTAGTTTCTAGCATTGGTAGCTCTTCAAGCTTACAAGGTGGAGTTTTACTCCAAACTCCTTTAAAAGGTCTTGATGGTAAGGTTTACGCTTTAGCTCAAGGCTCTATTGTGCTTGGTGGTTTTGCTGTTGAGGGTGAAGCTGCTAGAGTTCAAAAAAATGTCACAACTGTTGGTTCTATTCCTGGTGGCGCAACAATTGAAAGAGCTATTCCTTTTGACTTTAATTCACAAGACACCTTAACCTTAAACATGTCACACCCTGACTTTTCTACTACAATGCAAGTTGTTGAGCGTTTAAATGCAGCTCTTGGTGGTAAATATGCAAATGCACTTGATCCTGGTGCTATTCAAATTAATATACCACAGCAATATGTTGGAAATTTAGTTCCACTTATTGCTTCAGTTGAAAACCTTGAAATTACCCCAGAAAGTGTTGCCAAAGTTGTTATTGATGAAAGAACAGGTACTATTGTTATGGGGCGTGATGTTAGAGTTTCACGTGTGGCAGTAGCTCACGGTAATTTACAAGTTATTGTGCAAGAAACAGCACAAGTTTCTCAACCTGGTCCATTTAGCCAAGGTCAAACTGCTGTTACTCCTCAAACTAACATTGATGTTCGTGAAGAAAATAGACGTATGCACATTTTAGAAGGTGCTACATTGCAAGAATTAGTAGACGGCTTGAATACCATTGGTGCTACACCTCGAGACATTATCTCAATTCTTAAAAATCTTAAGGTATCAGGAGCACTCTACGCTGAGTTGGAGGTAATTTAATATGCCTATCTCTAGTAATATTGACATGAAAAGTGCCCAGTACTCAATTGATCACAATGAAGTAATGGCTAGTAAACGCAAACTTGAGCAAATGCGCAAGAATTTTAATTCTGGCACTGAAAAGTCAAAAGAAGAAAAACTTCGTGAAGCATGTGAAGGCTTTGAAACCATATTTATTCAAAAAATGTGGCAACAAATGCAAAATACAGTGCAAAAAGAAGGTTATTTGCATAGTAAGGAAGAAAAATTCTGGCAAGATATGTATGACCAAGAGCTTAGTAAAAAAATGTCAGCTTCTGGTGGTGTAGGTCTTGCGGATATGATGGTTGAGCAACTAAATAAAAGCTTAGAGCATGTAAGCAGAACTACTGCTAATAATGGTAGTTTTAACCGTGAGCCAATGAGTATTGAACCTGCTCCTCTTATTCCAATTCCTCTTGCTAAAGCTGGTATTGACATTAAACCACAAGAGGAAAAAGCAAAGCCTGATGAGGCAATTCCTGATATTTATAGTGGAAGTGCTGAAACTGTTGCCGTTGTTGAAGAGCCCGTTGATGAAAAACCACTTGATGAATTTAGTGCCCTTGTGCAAAGACTTCAGCAAGAAAGTGTGGCAAATGCTACTCCTGAGCGTGTTGTTATTAGCAGAACTATTATTCAGCCAAATGCATCAAAAGATGAGAGTATTCCTAGAGTGCCTGCTGACCACCCAATAACTGGGCGTACACCATACCAGCAGAGCAATTTATCAATAAATGACATAAATAATGGCTAAATATAATTAATTAAATTTAAACTTATGCCCTGCAACTATATATTTATAGATGTGGGGCAAATATATTTAAAAATAGGAATTAAAATGTTTGATTATAATAAAACAATTATCTTGGCAACTCAAAATAAAGGTAAAATTAAAGAACTAAAAGAGCCTCTTGCTAAGCTTGGCTATGAAATTATTGGTCTAGACAGCATGGAAATTTTTAATGGCTTTGATGTTGAAGAAAATGGCAAAAGCTTTGTTGAAAATGCCTTAATAAAAGCTAAGGCTGTGGCAAACTTATGCGGCTTAATAGCAATCGCTGATGATTCTGGCTTAGAAGTTGAAGCACTAAATAATGAACCTGGTATTTACTCTGCCCGCTATGCCCTTGATATGCCTAGCTTAACAGGCAAAACTCAAGATGAACGCAATATTCAAAAATTACTCATAAGTATGCAAGATAAAGAAAATCGTAAGGCTCGGTTTTGCTGTGCTATGTGTGCTTATGATCCCAAAAATGATAGTCATATTTATCATGAGGGGTACTGGAATGGCGAAATATTGACGCAAATGCAAGGCGAAAATGGTTTTGGCTATGACCCTGTATTTTTTGCACCAGAATTTAACTTGAGTGCAGCAGAAGTTTCAAAAGAAGTTAAAATGCAATATAGCCATAGGTCAAAGGCAATTTCTGGTTTAATTACTGCATGGGCTGATTGGCGAAATTCCTTATAGTACTGAATATCTTTTTTAAAAGGGCAGTTATTTTTTTTGAATAGCTGCTTTTTTTATATTTTATTGTTTGCCTTTTATATGTCTATAACTCCAAAGTTAAATAGTCGATAATGAAAAGCAGTCTAGTACATTATAATAAAATTGGAGTGAGCGTGCCTGCGTGGCTAAGCCACTTGCAAAAGGCATTAAAAATGGCTTTTTCAGCTCCGACTAAATAGTCGATGATGAAAAACATGTTAATATGTTGTAATAAAAAAAATTAATCGTTACAATAAACAAATAAAAATGCAAGAAATGAGGAATCACAGATTACTTTTCTT
>CAYJPK010000087.1:0-8171 GCA_964372035.1 uncultured Desulfovibrionaceae bacterium
TTATAGTATTTTAAGTTGACATCACTACCATCAAAGTAAGCAAAGTCACACTTGCTACAACACGTGCAATAAAATTGCACTTATGCTTTCGCAGTGATTGCCTGCTACCGCAGTCAATGATAGTAATTTCATCTAAAATTACTATAAACTCATCATATATCGTTCAATTGGAGCAAACTCATCAGTCAAAAGAATAGAATTATCATTAAATTCACTAACTTGACGTGCTAGCATGTGCACAATTGTTTTAGCCTCACCCTTTGCATCAGGATATTTTTTTGCAAGCTCTGCCATGAGTTCTTCATTTTCAGATTTAAGTGCCAGCACCATAATATTTTGAACCTCATCAGCTTTCTTAGCACTATTCACAGCATATACATAGGTCTTTGGAAAATGCTCCTGCAATGAACGGTGAATACCTGCAAAAACCTTGCTTTTTTCACCTGTAAGTGCAGAAATTATATTCATAATAACAATTCCATTTTCAGCAGTCGCATTACTTAACTTTTCCATAGCTTGAGTTGTCGTCATGTGAAAAGGAATTGAATAATATGAACCAAAAACGTCTACAAGCACTATATCATATTTTTCCTGATTATTATTTATAAAAATTCTTGCATCTTGGTGATAGATATTTAAGCGTTCATCATTTGGCAAACCGAATTTCGCTTTTGCAACCTCAGTTATACCTGCGTCTATCTCAAGGACATCAAGCTGCAAGTCTTTATTCTTATTTTTAGTTAGCAAATAGCGAGGATAAGAGTAGCCTCCACCACCAAGCATCAAAACTTTTTTAGCATTTGGCTTTAAATGCTCGCCTAGCTTAAAAAAATGAGTATAGCTTAAGGCAAGTTCATTTGGTTCATCAATAAAAATACCTGATTGAACAGAGCCAGGGTCAGTCATTAAAAAACGCATCTGCCTATCTGAAGTATCAAGGTAACCTTCCATAACAACTAAGCTATTATATTGCGTATTAATTATTTCAGCATTTTGTGCAAAACTATAATTTGCAGCAACTCCAAGCCCTGCAAGCATTAGCATCATACAAATACGCGCTACTACTTTTTGAGGAAAAGAAAGAATTGATAATAAAATCATCACTATAGCGATACCAAATAAAATTTGAGTTGTGCTAAACCACGAAATTAGCACAAAGCCACCTAAAAATGTGCCTAAAATGCTACCTGCTGTTGAAAGAGCATATAGCCGTCCAACTGTCTGCCCTGAACTTTCTATATCGCTTAAACGCAATCGGATTATATATGGTGATACCATACCAAAAAACAAGCCCGGCAAAGCTAACAGCAATATCGTTGCTAACAAAACAGCTAAATATATATTGTCAATCGTGCTTGATACCATTTGACCTATAATAGGGTGGATTAGCCCTGTGACGCTAGTGCAAAGCCCTGCCGCAACTAAAACTAATGACAAAAATTTGCTAGATAAGTACTTATCAGCTAATTTTCCACCAAGCCACGCACCCACGGCTAAAAAAGCTAAAACAATACCGATTAAACTTGTCCAAACAATTAAAGAAGTACCAAGATATGGTGCTAGCACACGAGAGCCAACCATCTCAAGCACCATGATTGATGCTCCACTAAAAAAAACTATTAATTCTAGCATGTTTTACCTTTTGTTAAACTTTATAAACTAAAAATTATAAGAAAACTAAAAATTAATTCCAAATTATTTGTTTTTGCGCTAAAAACCAAGTTCTTTGTCTTTTTGCATATGCCCTTGTTTGTTTGAGCCAGAGCTTCTTGCTTTCTTCTAAATCCATCTCACCCTCAAGGTAGGCAAATAGTTCAATACAGCCAATTCCTGACCAACCTGGTGCAAACCTATCATTGCAAATTTCTTTTGCAATTTTTGCTTCTTCAATTGCACCCATTTCAAGCATTATATCTATGCGCTTTGCAAGTCTTGGCTCTAAATCATTTAAAGGCATATCAAGACCATGATATTCAACTTCAAACTCAGTATTTTTTTCTGTTTCATCATGCCATGAGCTAAAAGTTCTACCAGTTCCATAATAAACCTCTAAAGCTCGCATAATGCGTTGTTTATCATTAAAATGTATTTTTGCAGCATATTTTGCGTCAATTTGCTTTAATTTATCATGCAGATAGGCAGAACCATGATGAGAACATTCATTAATTAAATTCTCTCTAATTTCCTGTGGAATTTGTGGAATATCAACAATACCCTCAAAAAGAGCTTTTAAGTACATACCAGTTCCGCCGACAAAAATAGCTTGGTAACCCGCTTCAACTACTTCATAAATTTTGTCTTTTGCCAACTTAATAAATTTCCCTGCTGTAAAGCGTTCTGTAGAATCTAAAAAGCCATAAAGATGGTGCGGGCAAATACCTTGCTCTTCAATGCTTGGTTGAGCTGTAATAATAGGAAAATCTTTGTATATTTGACGAGAATCGCAGTTTATAATTGCGCCATTATGCTCTTTAGCAAGTTTAAGCGCTAAAGCCGTTTTACCAGTGCCAGTTGCACCAACAATACATTTAATTTTTATCATGCTTTAGATACCATAATTGCGGAGATTTTTTATTTCTCCGCAATTATTAAGTTCTGATATATTTTCTAAATCAGAGTATGTTTATTTTTTAATTATACATAGTTACATGCACGAACAATACCAATATCATTGATACGAAGTGCTTCAGCTTTTGGTACTTTACCATTAGCAACTTTAACAACTTCGTCAAATAATGCTTGCCCAAGTTCATCAATAGCAACACCATCAGTTAAAACTGGGCTAGCGTCAAAGTCAATGTTACAAAGCATTTTTTGGTAAGTTTGTGAGTTACCAGTGATTTTAATAACAGGCATAATTGGGTTACCCATTGGGCTACCACGACCAGTTGTAAATACTGCTATTTGAGCTCCACCAGCTGCCATACCTGTTAAAGATGCAACGTCATAACCAGGGGTATCCATTACAACTAAACCTTTTTTAGTTGGGCATTGTGCATAGTCAAGAACTTCTAAAATATCAGTATGACCACCTTTGTGGATACAACCAAGTGATTTTTCTTCAATTGTTGTTAAGCCGCCATCTTTATTTCCTGGGGAAGGGTTACCATCACGAAGACTAGTACCAGCTTTATGCAAGTGGTCTTCGTAGCGGTGAATAATTTCATAAAGGCGGTCATAAACTTCTTTATTAGCCGCACGTTTAGCAAGTATATGTTCTGCCCCGATAAATTCAGTGGTTTCACTTAAAATTGAAGTAGCACCTTTTTCAACTAGTAAATCACTCATTACGCCAACAACTGGGTTAGCTGCAAGTCCAGAAGTAGAGTCAGAGCCACCACATTCTGTACCAACAATTAATTCACTAATATCAATAGGTTCACGCATGATTTGAGAAGCATCTTCAACCATTTCACGTGCATATCTTGAACCTTTATCAATAGTACCAATAGTACCACCATCTTCTTGAATAACAACTAATTCAACTGGTTTATTTGTTGCAGCTTTAATTTTTGCAACAACATCAGCTGGAACAGCATTTTCGCAACCAAGGCCAACAACAACAGTGCCATAAATATTTGGATTAGCAGCAAAACCAACCATAACGTCCATAGTGAACTTTAAATCTTCTGGTGGTTGAGCACAGCCATTTTGATTTGTAAAGGTAGTTGTGCCATCAACTGCATTAGCAATTTGGCGTGCAGTTTCAGATGAGCAACTACAAGTAGGTAAAATAAGAACTTTATTGCGAATCCCGAATTTTCCATCAGGACGTTTGTAACCCATAAAATGCATATTTTTCTCCTTAAATATTGTCTGAGAAAATTATATTAAATAAGCTATGTTGCTTATGCGTCTCTAGCCATCACGTTGGCTAACTAGATTATGTGTATGAACATAATCGCCAACATTAATATCTTGATTTGCAAGACCTAATTGCTCGCCATACTTAATGATAGGGTCGCCATTTTTCACAGCAACTATGCAAAACTTATGATAAATAGGCACATCGTTTTGCAAAGTAATTTGAACAGTTTCGCCTTGCTTACGTAAACACGCAACATCGCCCTTTTTCATAGCACAAGTTACAACACCAACGTTGTCAGTGTCTTCTTTAATCATCATTGCATTAATTTCCATAGTAACTCCAATAACATTAAAAATGGGCATGACAAAAAGATATCATGCCCATAAAAATTATCTAATTACGCGAGCGCCTTTGCCTGAAATAATAGCTTCAACTTCTTTAGCATTAACCATTGAAGTATCACCAGGAGTTGTCATCGCCATAGCACCATGAGCTGCACCATATTCAACAGCAGCTTGTGGTCCTTTATCTTCTAAGAAGCCGTACATAACACCAGATGCAAAACCATCACCACCGCCAACACGGTCATAAATTTCGAGGTTTTCACGCATGATTGAGCTATAGAATTCACCACCAGCATAAAGAATTGCGCCCCAATCATTTACTGATGCAGTTTTTGCATTACGTAAGGTAGTTGCAGCAACTTTAAAGTTAGGGAATTCCTTAACTGCAGTTGCAATCATTTTTTTGAAGTTTTCAGGGTCAATATTTGAGATATGCTCATCTAAGCCCTCAACTTCAAAGCCTAAACATGCAGTAAAGTCTTCTTCGTTACCAAGCATAACGTCAACATATGGAGCAATAGCACGGTTAATTTTTTGAGCTTGCTCTTGACCGCCTTGGCTTTTCCATAATGATGGACGGTAGTTTAAGTCATAAGAGACAATTGTACCGTATTTTTTAGCAGTTTTAACTGCTTCAATAACTGCTTCTGAAGTTTCAGGAGAAAGAGCTGCAAAAATACCACCAGTGTGGAACCAACGAACACCCTCTTCACCAAAAAGTTTTTCCCAATCAGCTTCACCTGGTTTAATTTGTGAAGCAGCTGAGTTACCACGGTCAGAACAACCAAGAGCAGCTCTAACGCCAAAACCTTTTTCAGTAAAGTTAAAACCAACACGTGTATTTCTACCTAAACCGTCAAAATCACGCCAAATGATATGTGAAGTATCAACGCCACCTTGCATAATGAAATCTTCAACTAACCAACCAAGGTCATTTTTAGGAAGAGCTGTTACAACAGTTGCACGCTTGCCCCAACATTTACGACCAGCTCTAGCAACGTTATATTCGCCGCCGCCTTCCCAAACATTGAAAGAACGAGCAGTACGAACACGACCAAAAGATGGGTCAAAGCGGAGCATAACTTCACCAAATGAAGCTACGTCCCATTTGCATTCTTCAGGTTTTTTGATATTCAAAACATTAGACATATTAATTCCCCTTAATTTTCTTTGCAAGATTAATAGCATCACGCACTCTGTCTTCGATGCCTTTATAATCTTTTTTATCTAATAAATCTTTAGTAATTAAGCTGCTGCCAACACCAGCACATACGATACCTGCCTTGAACCATTTTGTTAATGATTCTTCTGTAGCTTCAACGCCACCAGTAGGCATAATTTTTGACCAAGGACATGGTCCAAGGTGAGCCTTAATGAATTCAGGACCACCAACAGCAGAACCAGGGAATACTTTAACGATTTCACAACCGAGTTCTTCAGCATAGTTAATTTCAGTAGAAGATCCGCAACCAGGTGAATATGGAACTTTACGGCGATTACATACTTTTGCAACGTCAGCATTAAGTAATGGACCAACAACAAAGCGAGCAGAAGCTGCGATGTAAAGACCTGCAGTAGGTGCATCAACAATAGAACCAACACCCAAAATAACGCTAGGGTCAGCTTTTGCAAAGTGCTTAGCTAAATCTGTGAATAAGTGCGGTGCAAAATCTCCACGGTTAGTGAATTCAATACATTTTGCGCCAGCATTAGCACATGCCTGAATAACATTTTTACATACTTCAAAATCAGGGTGATAAAAAACTGGAATAAGACCCTGTGAAAGCATACTATTTAAGACTGTCATGCGATCGTGCATAAAGTACTCCTTAAAAAATAAAATAAAAAATAAAGCTACTAATTTCTATACTTCTTAGCGTATAATGTCAACATTATAAAAACTATCACTTTATATTTTTTAAAAAAACATCGTAATTATTCAGCAATAACATATAGTTATTAACATCAAAAATTATACACACAAAGAATTTACACCTATTAGCGTATCTTTAAATATTTGAAATGAAGAACTCTGTGCTTGGTTTTAATTTGGCGTCTTTTAAATATACAATATAAAATTCATGCTTGGCGTTAATACCTTTTAGCTCAAAACTTGCCAGTTCATCATAGGCATTAACTAAGGATTCATAGACAAATGAAACTCCTAGATTTGCGCCTACAAGCTTTGCAATCACCTGAAACGAATTACTACAAAGCAAAGACTTAAAAGAGCTGATAGAATAATTTTCTTCCATAAGCACCCGTTCAAAAATTTCACGAGTACCAGAACCAAGCTCACGAATTATAAAATTTTCATCAAATAATTGTGCAAGGTCAACACTTTGCCCGGCAAACGGGTGCGAGCCTGCACACACACCGTATAAACGCTCAGTTTTGTAGTGCATATAATCAAAATTTTCTTTGGCAAAATATCCTTCAATAAAGGCAATATCCAATTGCCCACTTTTGATTTGTTGTAATAATGTTTCTGTATTTTCAACATAAATATCAATAAGCATATCATTTTTTGATAAAAAATCTGACAATTTATCCTTTAAAACATAGTCACCAATTGTGCGAGTTGCACCTATTTTCAAACTTTCTTTTTGTGGCTTAATGATAGTTTGGCGCAAGACTTTTTCGTTATATGCAGCAAGTCGTGCGTACTTTTCTAAAATATGGGCTTGTGGTGTTAAACTTAACTGCCGATTTTCATAATTAAAGAGCTTGATGTCATATTCAGCTTCCAAAGCTTTAATGTGAGTGGTCACTGCTGGCTGAGTCATATTCAATAAAGCCGCAGTCTTGCGATAATTCAATTCATCGCATAGCTTTAGAAAAGTGTAAATTTTATAATCAAGCATAAAAACTCCATAAACTTATTTTATTGTTTCATAATAAATGATTATTTTATTTTATCGTAAAATATTGTTAAAAGCAAGTCTTGTTTAAAAACTTTTTTACTTGTATCATTGCGAACAATTTTTAGTAATCTTGTGGGGGGGGTTAAAATGTTAACTGTTTTACCTAGTATTGTTTTAACATCATGCTTGGCTTTTTTTGCTCTTTATCTTGAGTCTATTTTGCCAGTTCATGTTATTGGTTCTTCTGTAATGGCGTTATTTATCGGAATGGCAATTAGTTATTTCAAGGCACCATCTAAAAATATGAATGTCGGTCTAAAATTCATTTCAAAAAAAGTTTTACGCTTAGCTATTATCTTGCTTGGAGCATCACTTTCAATCGGAACAATTTTAACAGTTGGCAAGTTTTCACTTGCTGTTATGCTCTTCACTCTATTTACTTGTTTTGGCGTTGGTTATTTTACAGGAAAAGCACTAGGTCTTAACTGGAAAATGTCGAATTTAATTTCTGCTGGAACTGGTATATGCGGTGGGTCTGCTATTGCGGCAATTGCACCAGTTATTGACGCAAGTGAAACCGATATTGCCTACGGTCTTTCAGCAACTTTTATTTTTGACATGGTAATGGTTATTGTCTTTCCTTTAATGGGAACTGCACTTGGACTTAGTGATATTGCTTATGGACTTTGGGCAGGAACAGCTGTGAATGACACCTCTAGCGTTGTTGCTGCAAGTTATGCTTATTCTGAAGCTGCTGGCGATTATGCAACTATGGTTAAATTAACACGTACTGTTGCAATTATTCCTATTGTTATTATCTTTGCATTTGTTGCGGCTCATGTTAAGCGCAAAAATAACGAAACCCCATCTAATAAAAAATTAAATTTATTTTCTGTTGTGCCGTGGTTTATTTTAGGCTTTTTAGCTCTTGCTGGCTTAAATAGCTTAGGCGTTATAGATCCTGAAGTTTCTTACTATTTAAAAGAACTTGGTAAATTTCTAATGATTATGGCTTTAGCTGCAATTGGGCTTAGCACCAATCTTAAACAAATGAAAAGTGCTGGCATGGCTCCAATGCTTCATGGGTTTATTATTTCCTTATTAGTTGTTGTTGTGGCGATTGGCGTGCAATACATGCTTGATATTACTTAGTCG
>CAYJPK010000088.1:0-8133 GCA_964372035.1 uncultured Desulfovibrionaceae bacterium
CCTCTTGAATGCCATTCAAGCGCTCTCCCAACTGAGCTACAACCCCAGAATGTTTTTGCAGTATATACAATTTTTTATTTTTGTCAACAATAAGATATTTTAAGTATCCTAACTAATGGTTATACTACTATAATTGTAATATAAAATTAACTATATAACACTAAAAAACAATTAATTTGTTTTGTCTAGGACAAATAGTTTATTTTAAAATTTTCACTATTTTTATAAAATTATGTTTTTTACAATTCGCCTAACAAGTGACATCACTATTTATTTTGATGGACATTTAGTTTTTATGTCATAAAAACTATCATTAAAATCAATCAAAAGCTTGTTACCGCCTTTTGGCAAGAATCCTGTAAAAAACTTCTATAACTTATTAATATAACACTTTAATTTTCATTGCGATACCAAGTATCAGTATGATGACTTGGAAACTTCACCTGTTCATTTGACAAGTGAATACTTACACTAATTCCATTAGTTTCATAAGCATATGAACCAACACTAACTAGCACATAGTGATTTTTCCACATTTTTTCAAGATGAATAAAGCCCTCCCAACCAGCATTATATTTAAAGCCTTGTGTCTCAAGAAAACGTATATATTCTCCTACTTTATTATGATAGTTCTGAAAATAAACATCACCTAGATCAAAGCCACAGGAGCTATCTGATGGAACATAACCGTCAAACATAGTATTGATTGGCGTTTTTTCTTTATTATTTGTAGCATAGGCTAAAAAATCTGGTATTTTTAGATCTTGCAAAATCTTTGGGGCTTTTGATAAATCATATGATACTATTTTTGAGGGTTTTTCGGCCTGTGCCATAGGAACAAAATTAACAAATAAAAAACTTACAACTATAACTATAAAACATAAAATGCCAAAAGATTTTTTGTAAGTATTAAAACAATAATTTCTCATAGTTCTCCCCTGCTTTTAATTTATAATTAATAAAAATATAATGCTATAAATCAGATTTTATACTAATTAAGGCATAAGTATTTTTGCCTTGCCACCTATGAGTTTTAGCTAAAGCTTCAAAACTCCCTGCAATCTGTTTTGTATTATTGGATTGATATAATTGCCCTACCATCTTTATATTTCCATCATCAAGCTTTTCTGCTCCACTTACCCTAGCATACACAAAGACTTTTTGGGCTTTCATTTGCTTGAAAATATCAATACCTTTCCCAAAGTTATAATAATCTCCACTTATTACAAAATATGGTGGTAGTGAATCATTTTCTTGTAATTTATAATCAAAATACTTTTCAATGCTCTCGTTTACATGCTTAATGCTTAGTAGAAATTCACCATCTTTACAGTCTTTGACACATTTTTTTATGCGGCTATTGTTATTAAAAAAATTATGCATAACTCCAAATAGTTGTGCCTGCGCATTAAAATAAAATATTTCTTCATTAGGGTTAATTTGAAAGAGAGTTACTTCTGTGAAGTTTGAAATAAAAACACTCATTTTTTTTAGCTCTTCAGCAGAAAACTGTTCCACAAGTTTCTGCTTATTTTTTATATTGTTTTTATTTTCTACAGCTTCATTTGATTGTTGACTATCTTCAATGGTAATTTCCTGCATTTCTTCAGCAAAGGATTTTTGTGCTAGCATAATTAACAACACAAAATTTAAAATTAAAATTATTTTTTTCATAGTATTTTACCTTTTTTTAATTTCGCTAAGTATAAATATTTTTTTTATTTTGCACATGAGCCATTTGGCACATATATGGCTCTATAGTTGACATGCTGTAAGATTTGTTTTAATATAAAAAATAACAAGGTTTAATATGTCATATTTTTTTATGAGGTTTTTATGAATAATATGGAAAACAAGCTAAAGGCTGAGCGCTTTAACAATACTTTAGCTAAAATAACCAAATCTTCTGAATTAACTTCAGGTGACTTTGAACAGGTAGCTGAACTCATCTCAAAACTAGGTAATGAGGCCATTAATTCAACTCGAGTTGGAATTTGGAAAATAAATATTGAACAAAATTGCCTTGAATGTATAACAACTTATGACTCAAGAACTGACACATACGCAAAACAAGCAAATTTTGGACTAAGCGATGCCGCTGAATATATAAAAAGCTTAGATACTCAACGTATAATATCTATCAATGATACATCTCAAGGCAATGTCCTTGCGCAAAGCCTTGAAAGCTATGAACAAGAAGCACGAGCACTTCTTGATGCTCCAATTCGCTCACTAGGTAAACTAGTTGGTGTAGTTTGTATCGAGCAATTTGAAAATCCTCGAGAATGGTCTTTTGAAGAGCAAAACTTTGCGTCATCACTTTCTGACCTTGTAGCACTTAGCCTTGCCTACTCTGATACAATTAAAATAAATAATGAGCTTCGTACTAATAAAAAACGTATGGATACTCTCATGTCAAACTTACCAGGCATGATATATCAGTGTAAAAATGATCCTCCTAATTATACCTTTACCTTTGTAAGTGAGGGCTGTCTGCCATTAACTGGCTATACTTCAAAAGAACTTATGAATAATAATGCAGTACAGTTTTTTGATATGATTCACCCTGATGACCTTGAACCTCTTGCAAAGATTAACGAAGAAACACTCAATATTGGTCTTCCACTTGAAACTAGTTTTCGACTAATTATGAAAGATGGTACAATTAAGTGGATTTGGGAACGTAGTCGTGTTGTTGAATTTAATGAAGATGGTTCACCATATATTTTAGAGGGATTTTATACCGATATTACGGAGCAAAGAAGGCTTGAGGCCGCTGAGCTTGCAAATAGAGCAAAAAGTACTTTTTTAGCCAATATGAGCCATGAAATAAGAACTCCTATGAACGCAATTTTAGGCATGGCAGATATTGCTATTCGGCAACAACCACGTGCTGAAACCTTAGATTGTATAAAAAACATAAAAAATGCTGCTAGCTCACTGCTCACAATTATTAATGATATTCTTGATTTTTCTAAGATTGAATCCGGCACATTAGAAATTATACAAGAGCCATATTCTGTTGAATCTTTCATTAATGATGTTGCTACGATTATTAACGTTCGTATTGGTGACAAACCAATTCAACTCATTATAGAAGATTGCCACAAACTCCCAACCAGATTGCTTGGTGATAGTGTGCGCTTAAAACAAGTTTTAATTAATATTTTGACTAATGCTATTAAGTTTACACATTCAGGACATATTCGCTTTGGGTTAAAGGCTGTTCCAGTTGAAAATAGTGATACTGTAATGTTAAAAGCTGAAATTGAAGATACTGGAATTGGTATAAAAGAAGAAGAAATACCACGCTTATTTGAAAATTTTTCACAGCTTGATACAAAGAAAAATCGAAATGTTGAGGGAACTGGTCTTGGCCTTGCTATTACAAAAAATCTTCTTGAACAAATGGGTGGTTCACTTTATGTAAAAAGCGAATATGGCAAAGGTTCAACTTTTTCATTTGAACTACCACAAAGCGTTATTAATGCAACCCCTCTACTTTGTAATAAAAATTATGAGGATTTTAATATTGCTGTTTGTGTTAAAGATCACTCAAAAGCTCTCTCACTTTGTAACAAACTGCATAGCATAGGAGCAAAAGCTACTATTATTGAAAATATTTCAGAAATAAAGAACTATTCTCACGCATTTGTTTCATATGCTATCCTTAAAAATTTTGACGCTAGCACAACACCAAATACAAAGATAATTGCCCTATCACGTAATTATTTTGACAGTAAAGAGCTAAAACAAAATGTTACACTTGTAAGTTCACCTCTCAGCACTCTTGTTGTTGCAAAGCTGCTTGAAGGTTCAAAGCACTGCGCTACTGATGAACTTGATAACGCTTCAGAGTTTAGTTTAAAGACTAAAGATGTACGAGTGCTTATTGTTGATGACAATGCTATCAACTTAGCTATTGCAGAAAATATTCTTTTAGAATATGGTGCTAATGTCGATATGGCAATGGGTGGTGAAGAAGCTATTAGTTTAGTACAATCAAGTGAATATGACATTGTTTTTATGGATCACATGATGCCAGGAATGGACGGCGTTGAAACTACAGAGCATATTCGAAGTTTAAATGGCACTAAATATAGTACTTTGCCGATTGTAGCTTTAACTGCAAATGCTGTTGGTGATGTTAGAACTATGTTTTTAAAATCTGGAATGAATGACTTTTTATCAAAGCCAATTATTCTTAAAGAACTTGAAAGGGTTCTACGTAGTCAACTGCATGCTGAAAAATGGAATAATCTTTAATTAAGGCTTATTAAATAAATATGTATAATTACAATGAGCAGTTTACCCCATCTATTATGTGGGTAGCTCCAATATGCTTGCATGATACTAGCTCTGGTGCAGCTATGCAGGTTAAATTATCTTTTGAGGAATTTGCAAAACGTGGCATTAACTGTAGTGTTCTTGGAGCATTTACCTTTGATGCTGCAAGTGGTACATCATACCTTAATAATCTCATGGCAAACCATAAAGTTTCTGACGGCATTTGGGTAAATACGGCTGAAAACAATGTTGCGTATAGTTATTTAAAGACTAGCTCTATTTCTTTAAACGAGATGACACGCCGAGAAGAAAGCATTTTTTTATCAATGTTAAAGAATGTAATTCGTGAAAAAAAACCTGATGTCATCTGCCTTTATGGTAGTTCTGCTATTGAGCTTGCAATTATTACTATTGCTAAACAACACGGAATAAAGACTTGTTTTAGTATTAATAATGGACATTATTTAAACTTTGATTTTAGTTTTATTGATAGGGTTTTAGCTGATTCTCATGAAACTGTTAAATATTACAAAGATAAAATAAATGTTAATATGCTTGCAACTGGAACTTTTATTGATGTTAAAAAGCATATTGTGCAAAATAAAATGCAAAGAAAATTTATTAGTTTTGTTAATCCATCACCTGAAAAAGGTGTTTCAATTTTAATGCGTCTTGCACTAATGGCAAAAGAAAAGCAAAAAGATTGGGAATTTTTAGTTGTCGAAAGTCGTGGAACATGGAAACAAGCAATTAATGCTTTTAATCTTGACCCTACCCTATTTACAAATGTAAATGTGACTAATCATGTGCTTGATATGCGCTTAGTTTATGAACAAACAAAATTATTGCTTGTACCGTCCATATACCATGAAAGCTTTGGCAGAGTTGCTGTTGAAGCGACTTTTAATGCAATACCTGTTCTTGCAACTAATTCTGGTGGCTTAGTTGAAGCAGTTAATGGTGGTGGAAAATGCATAAATGCTCCAGAAGATTGCGTTAAAAATTATATGTATTTACCGAGCGATAATGATGTTTTAGAATGGTTTGAAGCTTTAGAAGAAATGCTTGATGAAAAAAATTATGACGCTTGGTGCAAAAAAGCTAAAGAAGCTGGCGAGGCTTATAGCCTAGATAAAAATATCGACAAAGCTCTTTCTTATTTACGCCCTCTTTTTGAAGCAAGAGCTAGTCAAGCAACTAGTTTTTATAATACTTTCAATGGGTTTTAGCTGATGATTTAGCGTTTTTTTGTTTTGTGCCTTTGCACTATTAAAATTCGAAAAATTAAGGCTGAAAGATATTTTACAATCGTTCAGCCTTATTCCTTTTATAAGCTATAAAACTATTACTAGACAAAATTAATATAGCACCATTTACGCTTTCAGTTTATGTTTCTGCCTGACTAGTAGCTAAATCTAGGCGGATACAATAACAATATTAGTAAATTAATTTTTTTAAAAATAAAATTAAAAGCTTTCTAAGTCAAACGCTTCTAAAAAAGCATCTTGTGAAATTGTATCACCAATTAAATAAACTTCTTCACCACGACTAAATCTATGATAAGGATTTGGATTAATTTGGATTTCTCCATCTTTATGTTTAAGACCAACAACACTACAACCAGTTTTATTACGAATTTCACTTTCGATTAGATTTTTACCTACTAAAGATTTATCAACTGTATAGCTAAATAATAAAAGACCATCACGAAGCATAATAACCTTACCTGGGGCTAACATGTCAACAACTGCATTGCTCATCATTGAAACAAGTGAAAGAACAATGTTTGCGCCAGCTCGATGTAAAATACCTACGTTTCTATCAAGTGAAGCACGTGATAAAATTTGAATATCTGGACGAAGTTGCCTACTGTAAATTGTTAGATATATATTAGTATCATCATCATGAGTTGTTATAATCACAGAGGAAACCTCATCAATACCAGCTTTTTTAAGTACATCAATATCAGAAGCATCACCCAGTATTGTACGTATACCAGAAGAAAAACCACGTGTTGGCACTTTGTCAATAACAACAACTTCAATACCATGTGAGGCTAGTTCTTCAGCCGCACCAAGACCAACTTTACCGCCTCCAATAATAAGAACTTTTTGGTTATTTGAGGCTTTTTTATCAGCTCCAAATTTTTTATCAAAATCTCTAAATTGCTCCTCAGTACCTGCCATAACTAAAGTCGCACCACTTGGAAGTGGATCTTCTGGAGATGCAGTTATAAAACGTCCTTTTTGCCATAGCCCTACAATATTAACACCAACATTTGCACGCACATTTGACTCAAGCAAGGTCTTTGACAAAAGTGTGGTTGTATCAATAGGACGCTCAGCAATAAGCAAAGAAGAAAAACTAGTTAAGTAACTAAAACTACCAATATGACCAACAACCCTGCCAGCTAATGCTGCACCAAGCATAGTACGGAATTGAAAAACCTTACTACTTCCTGCAAGCATTAAAATATTTTCAGAGTCACTATTTTCAGCCCTTGAAATAATTGGAACAGTATCATTCACCTCTCTTGCCGAGAAAATAATATTGCTATTTTTAATATCACTATCAAGTGCAACTAGTAATGCAGCCTTGTCAACTTCAAGATTTTTATAGGTGTTACCATCGTCATAATCACCAAGCACAACATGATAACCTTGGTCTTCTAGGTCAATAGAGCTTTGAATATCAGGACATAAAATTACGCAATAAAAGCCATAACGAGATAAGAGTTGGACAAGGTTGAGTGAAATAGGATTTAAACCAACAACTATAACATGCCCACTAATATTTGGCGGAAGTGTCCTTGGTGCATTTGTCTTTTTTTGAGCTTCAAGCCAAGGAGAATATACGTATTGAATAAAGGCAAAAGGCAACATTACAAGCAGTAAAATAACTCCAGAACCAAGCACAAAAAGTGAAAAAAGCCTGCCAAGATCAGATTTAAAAGTAATATCACCAAAGCCAAGAGTTGTCATAACTGTAAGCGTCCAGTAAAAGCCAGTCAGCCATGAGTGCTCTTGCCCCTCATATGCCATAATATAGTGAAATAAAATACTATAAGCAATGATTAAAACAATCAATAATGCCAGAAAACGCAAAAAATAACCTACATTTCTGCGTGTACCACTTTGATGTAAAAATGTAGTCATTTGAGAAACAACATATTTCATAACTTACCTTTATATATTCAAAATTTCAAATTTGCTATTTGTATTTTACTATACAGTTATTTATGTACAAGTGCAAGCTGATAAGCTAGACCTGCTGTGATAGAGCTAAGACCTGCTTTCATTTTGGAATATAAAGATAATATGAAAAAATAAAAAGACATGGGCTCTCACGTCAAAAAGCTTTGTTCCATAGCTTTTTGACGTGAGAGTAACAAAGCTTGAACTTTGCTTTTACAATCAATTTAGCGTTTATAAGGTGGTGTTTTTTATAGATATAAACTCGACTTAACATGTTATTTATATAATTGTTTAGCAAAATTAAAGTACTGCGAAAGATTAGCTAAACACACTCTTTAGCAAAACAAAGGGTGAACTTGTTCATCTTTGTTTTGGCTTTGTGCATGCGAAGCATCGCCAAAGCTAATATGAAAATGAAAAACTTGTTCATCTTTGTTTTGGCTTTGTGCATGCGAAGCATCGCCAAAGCTAATATGAAAAATGAAAAACTTGAAAGTAAATAGATTTAAACCTTAAGTGGGTACGTAAGTATCAAAGACAATATGATTACAAACTAAATCTATTTACTTTCTTGGATCAGTTCTAGGAGTTTATATCAATCTATATAGTCGGTACTGAAAAAGTCATTTTTAATGCCTTTTTCTAAAGGCAC
>CAYJPK010000089.1:0-8015 GCA_964372035.1 uncultured Desulfovibrionaceae bacterium
ATTTATTTCTAGCGTCCCGCAAGGGTGTTTGGAGTGGGCGTGCCTTTCTGAAAAAATCAAAAATTGACTTTTTCAGCATTGATTAAATAGTCGATGTTGAAAAACACATTAATAATTGCAGCATAGTAGATGTAATACTATAAATAATATGGCTGTATTAAGTTGATATGGAGGTGAAAAATTAACACTACAAATTTACTCCTAGCTTTTTCCCTAACTCTTTTTGCAGGTTTATCAACTGGAATTGGTAGTGCCTTAGCGCTACTTGCAAATAGGACAAATACAAAATTTTTATCACTCGCTCTTGGCTTTTCAGCGGGTATAATGATTTACGTTTCCTTTGTCGAAATATTAGTTAAGGCAAAAGCTTCACTTAGCCAAGCTGTTGGCGATACTCAAGCTGCGTGGCTGAGTACTCTTGCATTTTTTTTTGGCATCTTAGTGATTGCAACAATAGATAAATTAATTCCCAATATGGGCAATCCGCATGAGGTGCACACTGTTGAAGAGATGGACGGAAAAAGCAAAGAACACCAAACAAAATTAATGCGAATGGGGCTTTTTACTGCTCTTGCCATTGCTATTCATAATTTTCCAGAAGGCTTAGCAACTTTTATTGCGGCACTTAATGATCCTAATATGGGTATAGCAATTGCCATTGCTATTGCTATACATAATATTCCAGAGGGTATTGCCGTTGCTGTGCCTGTTTTTTATGCAACTGGTAGCAAGTCTAAGGCATTTAAATTATCATTTTTATCGGGCTTGTCTGAACCTGTTGGCGCAATAATTGGATATTTTGTACTTTATAATTTCTTGAATGATTTAGTTTTCGGCTTTGTTTTTGCGAGTGTTGCTGGAATTATGGTTTTCATTAGTCTTGATGAATTATTACCAGCTGCAAGGGAATATGGAGAGCATCACTTATCAATTTATGGAATGGTGCTTGGAATGGCTGTGATGGCTCTTAGTTTACTGCTTTTTGTTTAAACTAAATAGTCTAAGCGAAATATTTGAAACTGAAAAACTAAAAAATCGCTATAGTTTTTTATGAAAATTATAGCGATTTTTTTAATTTCAATTGTTAGGCTAGCAAGAAAAATTATAATGCTCTTTGTATTTCATTTGTATTAACAATATTGTTTACAAGCATAATATCATTTTCAGTAAATTTCTTGTGTCCACCCATAATTCTATCTAAGTCCATAACAATTTCAAGCTCAAGTTCACCATTATTAGCTAAATCATAAATTATTTTCATAGCTGCTTCATGAGACATGCCAGCACGGTATGGTCTATCTTCAGTCAAGGCTTGGTAAATATCAATACAAGCAAGAAGGCGTGACTCAAAGGATAATTCCTCTCTATTAAGCCCAAAAGGATAGCCCTTGCCTGTTAATCTTTCATGATGCTGACAAGCCCAATCGCAAATTGATTCCATGCCCTCAATACCGCTCAAAATCTCATAAGTGCCATGAGCATGAGTTTTCATTATTGTAAATTCTTCCTTACTCAAAGCACCAGGTTTTTCAAGAATATCATTAGTAACCATTAGTTTACCGATGTCATGGAGCGAAGCAGCAGTAATAAGGCAGGCAGTATGCAATTCGTCAAAATCATAGTGCTTTGCCATGATAGCTGCTATATAGCTGATGCCTTGTGAGTGGTATAGTGTAAAGTGTGATTTTGCATCAATAATAGATGAAAACATTGAGCCAAGCGCTACTAATTCATGTCCTTGAACATCTTGAATTTTATATCCAATAAGCTCTCGTAAAGTGTTTTCAATGTTTTTTTCGCAAAGAGAATTTAAAAAATCACGGCTAATACATTCGTTAAATGCTTGAACAATCTTAGGGTCATAAAGTTTTCCAGTGTTCTCAACAAGGTGCTTGCATAAGTCAAGGTACTCAGCATCATCAAGATGAGCTAAGTTAAAAATCAAATCAATATTGTCTATTAAGCGTAATATAGCCGCCCTTTTAGGGATTTGTGAGCCAGTTTTAGAAAAATATCCACTCCCATCATAATTTTCATGATGATATAGAACAATGTTTTTTACATCTCCTTCAAAAAAAGGAAACTTACTAACATTTTGCTCTCCATAAACACAATGTTTTTTTACCGATGTAGGCGTTACATTTCTAGTCTTCACATTAAATTCAGTAAGGGCGCTATCATGTAAAATGGAGCACATACCCATATCAATAATTTCAGACTTTTTCATTTCTAAATGCTTGCAGATTTGCATGGAAATAGCTGCTACACGGCGACAATGAAAAGTACTTACACCAACAAACTCTTTTTCAACATAATCAAGTGCGGTTGACAATGAAAACAATAAAGAAGTTAAATTAATTAGCATTTTTAATACCTTAAACCTTGAACCTGGACTTAGATAATATAAATTTTCACATAAACATTGTAATTCTACACCACGTGTTTTAGAAAAGCAATTACTAACTCCTCGTAGAGTTAATATTTTTTAGCTAAGTATTTTTTATAAGCTGTGTTGTAAGGTCATAGTATGTTAAGTTGAAAAAATATTATGTATTTTCGCTAATTAAATAAAATTGATTTAATAAAGTTTTATAGCTTAAATTTTTTGTTGACAAGTTTAAATCATGTCTTTATATTCATTTTGTTAGTCTTGTCTAACTTTTATGTTTGACTACTCTTTCTTTGAGTCAGTCTGATGTATTAATCGTTTCTCAATATTTATTATTGAAGACTTTAGATTTTAAATTTCATAGATATATTTTTTAGAGGGAAAAAAAATGAGAATTGCACTTGCGGGTAATCCAAATAGTGGTAAAACATCTTTGTTTAACGCTATTACAGGTAAAATTGAAAAGGTTGGCAACTGGGCTGGTGTTACAGTTGATAAGAAAGAGGGTGATGTTAAAGCTAGCCTTTATAATGATGGTGATGAAAAGTTGAGAGCTGTGGATTTGCCTGGTGCTTATTCAATGTCACCATTTACTTCTGAAGAAAATATTACTAAGACCTTCGTTAAAACTGAAAATCCAGATGCGATTGTTAATATCGTTGACTCAACAAATTTAAGCCGTAGTTTATTTTTCACAACTCAACTACTTGAGCTTGGTATTCCTGTTGTTGTTGCTTTAAATAAAAGTGATGAACTTAGCAAAAAAGAAGTTCAAATTGATGTTGAAAAACTTTCTAAGCTTTTAAATTGCCCTGTTGTAAGCACAATTTCAGTTGCAGATACTGGTAATGGTCTAAGTGAGTTAATGGCAGCAGTAATTAGTGTTAAGGGTAAAGCTCAAGCAGCGTCTTTTACGCAAGAATTAGCAGAAAATGCAGATGAAGACTTTGTGAAAGCGCAAGATGTTAAGCGTTATGACTTTGTAACTGACGTTGTAAAACAAGTTGAAGTTCGCAAAACAAGCAGTAATACACAAAGCTTACAAGATGCTGCTGATCGTATTTTAGCTAATAAATGGTTAGGTATTCCAATTTTTGCTTTAGTTATGTGGTGTGTATTTTATATTTCACAAACAACGCTTGGTACAATGATTGCTGACTACCTTGGTGGTTATATTGATGGTTTTTATGAATATGTAGCAACTCTTTTAGGTGAAGACGTATCACCGCTTCTTAGCGCATTATTACTTGATGGCGTTGTAGGTGGTGTTGGTGCTGTTGTAGGATTTTTACCGCTTATCATGGTAATGTTCTTCCTATTAGCTTTATTAGAAGATTGCGGATATATGGCACGTGTTGCTGTTGTTATGGATAGATTTTTAAAGGTCGTTGGTCTTTCAGGTAAATCTATTATTCCAATGGTTATTGGCACTGGTTGCGCTATTCCAGGTGTTATGGCAACAAGAACAATTCGCAACGAGCGTCAACGCAGAACAACTGCAATGTTAACTCCGTTTATGCCTTGTGGTGCGAAGTTGCCAGTTATTGCACTTTTTTCAGGCGTTTTCTTTGCTGATTCGCCTTGGGTTGGAACATCAATGTATTTTGCAGGTATTGCTTTAATCATCTTTGGTGCGCTTATTATCATGCGTATTACTGGTGAAAAATATGCTCGCTCTTTCTTTATTATGGAGCTTCCAGAGTACCAATTCCCAAGTATTAAGCGTGCTACAATGTCTATGCTTTCACGTGGTAAGGCTTTCTTAATCAAGGCTGCAACAATTATTTTAGTATGTAATGCTGCTGTTCATATTATGCAAACCTTTACTTTTGACTTAAGTGTAGTGGCTGAAGGTGCTGAATCTACAAGTATTTTAGCTACAATCTCTAACCCATTTGCACTTTTACTTCTTCCTCTTGGTTTTGGCGTATGGCAACTTGCAGCAGCTGCAATAACAGGCTTTATTGCTAAAGAAAACGTAGTAGGCACTTTAGCTGTTGTTTATAGCATCACAAACTTTATTGATACAGAAGAGCTTGCTCTTGTAGAGGGTGCTTCATCAGTTGCAGAAATTATGGGCTTATCTTCTGTTGCTGCGCTTGCATACCTTATGTTTAACTTATTTACTCCTCCATGCTTTGCGGCAATAGGTGCTATGAATGCAGAAATGGAAAATAGAAAATGGTTATGGGGCGGAATTTGCTTACAATTCGGTACAGGCTATGTAGTTGCTTATTTAGTTTACCAAATCGGTACACTTATCACGACTGGTGCTTTAGGAGTTGGCTTTGTTCCAGGTCTTATTATCTGTGGCATCTTGGTTGGTATTTTATCTATGTTAGTTGTAAAAGGCAATGCTGAGTCTGAAGCAAAATACAATGGCACTGCGGTAACTCAAAACTAAGAAAAGTTAAAGGCGAAAAATGTCAGATTTTATTGTTCTTATCATTTTAATTGTAATTATTGGTGGCGCTATCTTATACATTATTGACCAAAAGAAAAAAGGTGTTAAATGTGTTGGCTGTGCTTGTGAAAATAGTTGTTCAACAAAAGAGAAAGAACATTGCACTTGCAATAGCGAGGAGCTAAAATAAAAAATAATTGATTTGAAAAATTAATTGAGAGCTTGTGTAATTTTACATTAACTAAGCTCTCTTTTTTTATGTAAAATTTTTCTTTGCAAAATTTTTAAAAAGTGTTAAATAAAAAGAGAACAAACTTTAATCTTTTGGTGAAATATATGAGTGAAGCAAAAAAAATATCAAATGTGTTAGAGAACTATATTGAAATTATTTACGAGGAAGAAATGCGTGAAGGTGCTGCTCGTGCTAGTACTATTGCCGAAAAAGCAAGTGTTTCTCGTTCAACTGTAACAAGTGCTCTTAAAAGTTTAAAGGAAATGGGTTTAATTGAATATAGCCCATATAGCCTTATCCATTTGACAGCCGAAGGTAAAGATCTAGGCAGAGACATTAGCCATCGCCATGAAATATTTAAAGCTTTCTTTCAAAATATTTTAATGTTAGAAGAAAAAGAAGCTGATGATGTTGCTTGTGAGCTTGAGCATGTTGTATCACTTAGTGCAACACGCAAGCTTGGGCAATTCTTGGTTTACTTGAATACTAAAAAAGAACTATATGAAGGTTGGGAAGATGAATATAATAAAATGAGAAAAGAGCATCTTCGTGAAATTCATAAAAAAGAAATTGAGAAAAAGAGCTTAGAAAATACTCAAACTGATATTGATATTATTGCTAAGTATTTATAATGTTATATAGAATATAACTGTTACAGCTCAAAGTTTTTATAGGAATGCTAGTGCAATATGTGCTAGCATTTTTTTAGTTTTTATCTTACTAAAATAAAAAGGACTAAAAATGAATATAGTAATAAGGCATGAAGAATTAAAGGATTATAGAAAGGTAGAAGAAATAAATCGTGATGCCTTTTGGAATCTATATTTTCCAGGCTGCCATGAGCATTATGTGGTGCATAAAATGCGAGAACATCGTGATTTTATTAAGGAATTATCATTTGTAATTGAAGTTGATGGAGAAATTTGTGGTTCAATTTTCTATACTCATTCAAAAATAATATTAGAAAATGCTAAAGAATTTAAAACAATAAGCTTTGGTCCTGTGTGTATTATACCAAAATATCATCGTCAAGGGCTAGGCAAAAAGCTGATAAGCTACTCAATAAAACGAGCAAAAGAAAGGGGATATGCTGGTATTTTAACTTTAGGTTATCCCTATCATTATGAGCCATATGGATTTGTAGGAGCAAAAAAATATAATATTTCAATGCCTGATGGAAAGTATTATAAGGGCTTATTAGCATTGCCTTTATTTGATGGAGCTTTTGAAGGAATAAGTGGATATGCACAGTTTTCAGATGTGTTTGAAGTGAGCCAAGAAGAAGTTGATATTTTTGATAAAGGCTTTGAATATAAAGAGAAATTGATACAAAAAAGTCAAGATGAGTTTGCAATTGCTTGCTCACAATTAGATGAATGAGCTAAGCTTTAAAGCTCCATGAAATATTTTGTAATTTTTATACAAAATGCTAAACTGTCTTTTGAAAGACAGACAAGGATACTATAAGTGATTTATGCTTTACCCGTGAGTTAAATTTTTATTTTACATAATAACTTTTACGAATGAGGTAAAACATGAAAAATATTATTAGTATTTTTATTTTTAGTTTAATGTTGGGCAGTGCTTTTGTTGCTACTGCAAATACAAAAATTGATTTTAGTGCTAAAAGTGTGGCTACTCAAGCACTGCAAGAGCGTGCAGAAGTTCTTCAACCTGAAATTGTTAAGCTTGCAGATAATGTTTATACTGCTGTAAATTATTCTGCTTCAACAGTTAGCATGATAATTGGAAAGAGTGGTGTAATCTTGGTTGACGCAGGTCAAGATACTGGGCATACAAGGGAAATTTTAGCACAGTTCAGAAAAATCACCGATAAAGACATAATTGCAATCATTTATACACATGGGCACCCAGATCATATCATGGGCACTCCATCATTTTTAGAAAACGGAAATAATGACAATAAAAAAGTAGAAATTTGGGCAAGGCATAATTTTAACTCTGAAAGCAACAAGTTTGCTGGTCTTAAGGAAATTTTTGGTAAACGTGGAAGCAGACAAATGGGTATGTATCTTCCAAAGGATAAGCGCATAACCAATGGTGTTGCTAGAGTTTTTTACCCTAAAGAGGGTGCTTTTGAGTCAAAAACAAAGCCAATTATGCCAACTCATACCTTTTCAGAAGAAAAGATTGAACTAAAGTTTGATGATATTAGCCTAGAACTATATAATGCACCAGGCGAAACATCTGACCATTTAATGGTTTGGTATCCAGCGAAGAAAATTTTATTCACAGGTGATAATGCTTATCAATCCTTTCCAAATCTTTATGCTATTCGTGGCGCAGGATACCGTGATGTGACAGACTGGATAAACACCTTAGATAATGCTTTAAAGTTTGATGCAGATGCGCTTGCTTTAGGTCATACTTCACCAATTGTAGGTGCAAAAAACGCAAAAGAATTTTTAACAGATTATCGCAATGCAGTTAAGTATGTTTATGATAAAACAATTGAAGGCATGAATAAAGGTTTAACGCCAGATGAATTAGTTGAGTATGTAAACTTGCCTGAAGAGCTTGCAAATAAAGATTATTTAAAAGAATTTTATGGCAATGTTGACTGGTCTGTGCGAGCAATTTTTGCTGGGCTCTTAGGTTGGTTTGACGGAAAAGCATATAAGCTTATGCCACTTTCGCCAGTTGAAGAAGCACAGCGCATGGCAAAAATGGCTGGCGGTAATGAAAAACTGCTTGAACAGGCAAAGAATGCCCTAAAAAATAATGATCCACAATGGGCTGCAAAATTAGCAGATTATTGCTTAGCACTCGGCTTACCTGCACAAAAAATTATGTCTGAAGCATTAAGCATCTTAGGCGAGCATCAAATTACAGCAACAGGTAGAAATTATATTTTAACTCAAGCTCAAGAATATAAAAAAGCAAGTGAGCGAAAAGAATAATTTGAATTTATAATGTAGTCGATGATGAAAAACATGTTAACATGTAGTAATAAAAAAAATTAATAGTTA
>CAYJPK010000090.1:0-7956 GCA_964372035.1 uncultured Desulfovibrionaceae bacterium
ATTAGTTAGATGCATTTATTTATTAACTAAAAAAGAATAAATTACTTATAACATATTATTTTATCATGGTAAATAGAAAATAAAAAGAAGTAAGAACACTAATATTTTAGCGACTTAAGAGGGGTTTTAAGCTTTAATACTTGCCATGGCTCAGACCACGGAGGTAAACATTCAAATACAAAATCATCAAACATCAACCGGCTTGCATGAAGCAATAACCCTGCCTCACACGCTAAGCCATCATATTTTTTATCACCAATAATTGGCATTCCATGAAGAGAGAGTTGCGCTCTTATTTGGTGTTTTTTTCCACTATGCAATTTAATTTGAAGCAAGGAAAATTCTTGATTTTTTGAAATACACTTTAATTCTAAGCTTGCGACTTTGCCCTTATCATCTATTGCCATACGCTCAAAATTATTTTCGATTGATTTTTTTAAGGTATCTTTTAGTTCGACTATGTCGGTGCTAACATCAGCCTTAACCCAAGCAAGATATTCTTTGTGTAAGAATCCCTCTTCACGCTGACTAAAAACATCATGCATTTTGCGCAAAAATCCATAAGTTTTTGCGACTAGCACAATACCGCTAGTCTCTCTATCTAGTCTATGAACAGGAGTTGGTTTAAAAGGGCTCTTTGCATAAGTTGAGTTCAAAATATCAACTAAACAAGTATCAATTTTACTGCCACCCTGAACAGCTAAACCTTTAGGCTTATTTAAAACCATAAATTCAGGATAATCGGCAATTATCATATTCTTTATCAAATCTATATTTGACTCTTGGCTGCCAGATTCTCTGTTGAATTCTTTTAAGTTTGCAAAGGGTGGTAAGCGAATTTCATCGAAAGCATCAAGTCTATCAAAAGCTTTTACTCGTTTTTTATTGCGCCTAACCTGACCTGTGCGAATCCATTTATGTAAAGTAGTGCCACTAAAGCCTAGTGAAGGATCTAAATCAATATGGCGCTCTAAAAATTGCAATATTTTTTGCCCTGCTTCAGCTTCACTAACTGTCAAAATCATAATAAGCTCTGAATTTTTTTCCACGCTGTTTCAGCAACAATTTCTTTCTCAAGCGTTGCATCAATCACAAAAAACTTATTATCTTCTTTTGCCATTTCCAAAAAACCTTGACGCACCTTTGCATGAAAATCTAAAGCCTCACGCTCAAAACGACCTTCACAAATTTCTGTCCCCTCTTTAACATGGCGACTAGCCGCCCTATTTAAACCTGTTTCAACTTCAAGGTCTAATAATACTGTTAAATCAGGATACAAGCCATTTATTGCCTTATCGTTAAGATTTCTTAGGTTTTCAACATCAAGCCCACGACCGTAACCTTGATATGCAATTGTAGAATGGATATAGCGATCGCAAAGAACTATTTTATTAGCACTAAGTGCATCTTTTATATTAAGATTTACGTGTTGTGCACGATCAGCCAAAAATAAAAAAAGTTCAGCTTCTGGACAAATTTTTTGTTCAGCATGTAATAAAATTGAGCGCAATTTCTGCCCTAAATCACTACCGCCAGGCTCACGTGTGGAGTAAACTTCATAACCATTTTCTTCTAACTTCTGGCATAAAGTTTTTATAAGAGTGCTTTTTCCACAACCTTCTATCCCTTCAAGGGTAATAAACACTGCTCTTCCTTTATGTGCTGAACTTGCTTTTTCTTACCGTTGCAAACTTTAGGAGCCTTATACAAAGCACGTTGCAATACGCTTTGATAAGGTGACCAAGTTGAGGCATCATCACTTTCATCAGCAAATAACGTTGCAAAACTATTCAATTTTGCATCAATATTATCAGCATGATGTAAAACAAAAGCTTCAGCAGTTTGTGGCAAACGAGGTGAACCATATTCATATTGACCATGATGACTTAGAATAAGATGTTTCAGATGCACTGCATATTCTTCTTCCAAACCAGCTTTTTTAATGAACGGTTCTAGTTTTTCAATTCCTATATTTATATGTCCAACTAACTTACCAACAGTTGTATAATCATTGCTAAGACCACCAGATAATTCCCAAATCTTACCGAAATCATGGAAAATTGCGCCTACAATTAAAATTTGCCTATCAATTTGAGGATATAAATCAGCCATATTTTGACAAATTTTCACAACACCTAAAATATGTTCAAGTAAACCACCAACCCAAGCATGATGAATACTCTTTGCAGCCGGAGCCTGCTTTAAACGTCCTACAATTTCATCATTATTCAAAACACTTGAACATAATTTTTTAAGTGGTGGGTGCAAAATTTCTTTTTTACAAATTTCAATCAATTCTTCAAGCATATCGTCAGGCGAATACTCACTTGCCAACAAGAAATCACCTAAGTTGATTTGCAATTGTTCTTCTTCGCTTAGCACTCTAAAATTATTAACGGAAAGCTGAATTTGCTCTCTATACAAATCAGCTCTAGCATCAATTTCAACCAACACACCAGCACTAATACTAGCAAAATTTTGCGCCATTGGACTCCAAATTCTTGCTTCTAAACTACCTGAATTATCCTTAATTTCTAAACGCCAAAAAGGACCATTTTTTGCTTGCTGTTGACTTGCTTGTGCTAGTAAAAAAATACCGTTAATTTCAGTACCAGCTTTTATATCTTTAATAAATAATTGCTTTTCAATATTCATATTAATCCCTTAAACCTTAAAACAAAGCGGCATATCACCCTTTAAACACATAGGCAAACCGCAAACAGAATATATTACTGTCTCACAATTTTTAGCCAGTCTTTGACCAAACTCACCATTTAAATCTCTAAAAAATCGTCCCATCTTACTTTCAGGAACCAAGCTTGCCCCAACTTCATCATGCACAAAAACGATTTTTTTTTCTTTTTTGTGAATATAATCTATTAACTCATTAATATGTCGATTAATTTCTACTTCTGTTAAATCGTAAGCTACGAGGCCAGCCAGCCACATGCTAGTGCTATCAAATAATATCAAATCATTATTTAAATCGTTGAGGGCTTTTACAATATCTGGCAAATCATCTTTTTTTTCACCAAACAGCTCATAGCTTTGCCAAAAGTCACCACGTTCAAGTTGGTGGCGTCTAATTCTTTCTTGCATTTCAGCATCAGAGCTCAAAAAAGCTGTAGCTAAATAGCAAGGTTTTTTAGAGTTATGTTCAGAAAAAGTTTGAGCTAAATTACTTTTTCCACTGCGACAAGCTCCAGTAAATAAAATATTTTGCATAATCCAAATTTTTACTGCGCTGCTGCATTTTCAAAGCGATTAGCAAGCTGTGAAAAAATTGAGCCCGCCTGTGCTGTAGCTTCAAGCGCTGAATCAGACTGTGCAACTCTTCTAGCTACCCACTGCACAGCATAATACATAGTATCATCACTTAGCCCGCTTCCTCTAATATTTGATTTAATTTCAGCAAGTAAGCTTAATTTTAAATTATCTACGGCTTTAGCTGCCTGTTGATAAGCATCGCTTGCTGCTAGCATTTTTGTTTTCAGCTCTTCTACATTAGAGCTACCATTTTCTCTTGCCTGATCAAAATTAAAAATTTCATTAATATAACGAGTATTTACTACCACCATATTTCGTGTTGCCTTAGCTATTTCGTCCATTTTTTCTTTGAAATTTTCAACCTTCGATATGCCCGTTAGTGTATTTGCTAAAACTCTAAAATTACCTGAGTAAACTTCATACATTTTGCGAACTTGTTCCTCGGTCAAGGGCTTAGCTGTATCGTCTTGAGCAATTAAGCTTGCATCTTGCATAGCTAGCATAAATCTATCAATATACAAGCGGTATAATGCAGTCAACATACTTGGAGTATAAAAATAACGAAGAGCATCTGCTCGCCCTGTTGGCATATCATCACCAACCCATGCTAAACCTTGCATGCCTGTTCCATAACGAATATTTGTTGAACGTAATCCCCTAATAAGTTTATTCGTTTTAGGATTATAATTATTAACTAAAAAATCAGCTAAATCATCTATAAAAGCAACTTTTACAACAGCATCATCATTACGACTTGGCACTGCTTTTTGATTTGTATTATCAACTAAGCCACGAACAGTTTCTTGATTTTTAAGAGCTTCCTCTTGCGCTATACGTTCTGCTTCTAATTCTTCAGCTTGAATACGTTCTTTTTCTTTTTGTTCTTCTTCTAAACGCTTTGCTTCAGCTAGTGCTTTTTCATTTTCTTCACGTGCTTTAATTTCACTCGCGAGTTTTTCTTCTTCCTGCTTTTTCAACTCTTCTTCAGCTAGTCTTGCAACTTCTTCAAGTTTTGCTTTGGCTTCATCTATAGTTTCAGCTGCCATTTTTTCGGCAAGCTCAACTCGCTCTGGGTGTTTCACTAACCAGAAATATGCAGTCCCACCAGCAAAACATAGCACAAGCAATACTGCAATAATATGCTTATATGATTTAATATTTGCCATAAAACAACCTCGAATATTTTTATGCCCAGCAAAAATAGAGCCACGCAGGATTTTATATATATATTTTTTAAAATGTAATAAACAATTAATCCAAGAAAATTATATACTAAGTATTAAATTTGAGCAAGCTTATACAGTGCTAATTTAAGCATAAAAAAAGGCAGAAAATTAATTCTGCCTTAAATTTTTATTAGAATATATTACTATTCGTCCATTTTGAATAAGATTTCATCGTATTCAGAGTCTTCGAAAAAGCGGTTAGGCTTTTCGTGTTGTTCTGGTACGACGATTCCTTGCTCAACATACTCACGGTAGCCAGTTCCAGCAGGAATTAAGCGACCAACGATTACGTTTTCTTTTAGACCTCTTAAGTAGTCCATTTTACCCTTAAGCGACGCTTCTGTTAAAACCTTGGTGGTTTCTTGGAATGACGCAGCAGAAATAAATGAAGAGGTTGTCAAAGATGCTTGTGTAATACCAAGTACAAGCGGTTCTGCAATAGCTGGAGTTAAGCCTTCTGCAATATATTTTGCATTTTCTGACTTAAATTCTGCCTTATCTACTTGCTCACCAACTAAGAAACTTGTACCACCTGGATCAGTAACAGTAACCTTTCTAAGCATTTGACGCACAATAACTTCAATGTGCTTATCATCGATAGCAACACCTTGGAAGCGATAAACTTCTTGAATTTCATCAACAAGATAGCTTGCCAATGTTTTTTCACCTTTTGTACGTAAAATATCATGCAACTCTGGGTGACCCTCTGTAAGCATATCACCAGCTTCAACAAAATCGCCATCAGAAACAATAATATGTTTACCCTTTGGTACAAGATATTCTTTTGCTTCACCAACATCAGGTGTAACAACAAGCTTACGTTTACCTTTTGACTCACCAGCAGAACTTACAGTACCTGCAATTTCAGATACTTCTGCCTTGTCTTTAGGTTTGCGTACTTCAAAGAGTTCAGCAACACGAGGTAAACCACCAACGATGTCACGAGTTTTTGAAGTTTCACGTGGCTTTCTAGCAATAATATCACCAGCTTCAATGTGTTGACCATTTGTAACCATGATAATTGCGCCAACTGGTAAGCTGTAAGTTGCAGCCATATTGCTTGTTGTACGGCTTTTTACTTCCCCTGTTTCATCACAAACAGAAATAGATGGTTTAAAGCCAGTTGTTCTGTATTCAATAATAGAACGAGTTGACTGGTGAGTTGCTTCGTCCATTTTTTCTTGATAAGTTTTACCCTCAACAATATCAGTAAACTTAACAGAACCGTCTACTTCAGTAACGAATGGTTCGTTAAACGGATCCCATTCAACCAATAAGTTACCTTTTGTTACTTCTTGTCCGTCAGTTACGAATAAACGTGCACCATTTGGAAGAGGATATCTTTCTCTTTCACGGCCTTGCTCATCAACAACTGTTAATAAACCGCTCTTACCAAGAACCATAAACACGCCATCTTTATTCTTAACAGCCTTAATACGATTCCAGATAACACGACCATTATGACCAGCTTCAAAGCTTGAACGTTCAATCTCTCTAGACGCTGTACCACCAATGTGGAAGGTACGCATTGTAAGCTGTGTTCCAGGTTCACCGATTGACTGAGCAGCAATAATACCAACAGTTTCACCGATGTTAACCAAGTGCCCACGTGCAAGGTCACGACCATAACAAAGAGCACAAACACCACGCTCTGACTGACAAGTTAAAGCAGAACGAATAATGATAGAAGTCAAGCCTAATTTTTCAAATTCAACAACGATTTCTTCATCAATTAAGGTGTTTTCAGGATATAAAATCTCATCTTTTTCAGGGTGATAGATTGGGTATAGTAAAACACGACCAATCGCACGCTCTGCAAGAGAAATCTTAGCATCAGCACCATTTTGGATAAGTGGTAATTCAATACCATCAACAGTTCCACAATCAGTATCAGTAACGATAACATCTTGAACAACGTCAACTAAACGACGAGTTAAGTAACCAGAGTTAGCAGTTTTTAAAGCTGTATCCGCCAAACCTTTACGAGCACCGTGAGTTGAGTTGAAGTACTGTAACACTGTTAAACCTTCACGGAAAGATGAAGTAATCGGTGTTTCAATAATCTCACCAGATGGCTTTGCCATAAGACCACGCATACCAGCTAACTGACGCATTTGGTCTTGGTTACCTCTAGCACCAGAGTTAGACATCATAAAGATTGGGTTAAAGCTTTGGTTGCGTTCAGTTTTTCCTGTTTTAGGGTCAGTCATAATGTCATAAGAAATTTCTTTAGTCATTTCAGATGAAACATCTTGAGTTGCCTTAGTCCAAACGTCAACAACCTTGTTATATTTCTCAGTTCTTGTAATGATACCATCACGATATTGACGTTCAATATCATCAACTTCATTAGTTGCAGCATCAATGATGCCTTTTTTAGTTGATGGAATTGTTAAGTCTTTAACACCGATTGTAACACCAGCACGAGTTGCATATTCATAACCAATATCTTTTAAGCGGTCACAAAGAATAACTGTTGCCTTAATACCTGCATCACGGTAAGCATAACCAACTAAACGTGCAATATTCTTTTTAGTTAATACGCAGTTTACATACTCGAAAGATATACCTTCAGGAATAATTTCCCAAACCAAGATACGACCAGCTGTTGTGTCATAAATCTTACCATCGTCCATTCTTACCTTGATTTTCGCATGTAAGTGGAGTTGGCCAGCATCATAAGCAGCTACAACTTCCCATGGTCCACAGAAAGTCATGCCCTCACCCTGTTTGAAAGAGCGATCAGCAGTCATATAGTATAAACCAAGAACAATATCTTGAGATGGAACAATAACTGGTGAACCGTTCGCAGGTGAAAGAATATTGTTAGTGCTCATCATAAGTACACGACATTCAATCTGCGCTTCAATAGATAAAGGAACGTGAACAGCCATTTGGTCACCGTCAAAGTCAGCGTTGTATGCTGAACATACGAGTGGGTGAAGCTGAATTGCTTTACCTTCAACTAATAAAGGTTCAAAAGCTTGGATACCTAGTCTGTGCAAGGTAGGAGCACGGTTTAAAAGAATAGGGTATTCTTTTACAACATCGGATAGAATATCCCATACTACTAACTCCTCACGTTCAACCATCTTTTTAGCACTCTTAATAGTTGAAGCATGACCTCTACGCTCAAGTTCAGAATAGATAAATGGCTTAAATAACTCTAAAGCCATTTTCTTTGGTAAACCGCATTGGTGAAGTTTTAATTTCGGACCAACAACGATAACTGAACGACCAGAGTAGTCAACACGTTTACCAAGTAAGTTCTGACGAAAACGACCTTGCTTACCCTTAATCATATCTGATAAAGATTTAAGCGGACGACCGTTAGTACCTGTAATTGCACGACCACGACGACCATTATCAAATAACGCATCAACAGCTTCTTGAAGCATACGTTTTTCGTTACGGATAATGATTTCAGGTGCGCCAAGCTCCATAAGTCTTTTTAAACGATTGT
>CAYJPK010000091.1:0-7825 GCA_964372035.1 uncultured Desulfovibrionaceae bacterium
TGTAACTACTAAATTCTTTTATTATAATATGTTAAAATATTTTTCATCATCGACTTTATTTAAAACAAAAAAAGGAATTCAAATAACTTGAATTCCTTTTTTATTTTAAATTTTAATTAAATTATAACTTACGTCTTCTTGCATTTTCAGCTCTTCTAGCAGCCCTAGCCTTAATCGCTTCATATTTTTTTCTAAATACATTTACATCTACTAAAGCAGGAGCTTCTTTTGCAGGGCTTAGTATAAATAGATCTTGGCTTGCAATACCGTTTTGCCATCTAATTGGTGCCATTGCAAAATTCATTGATTGAGCTTTAGCTAGTGCAGCATTGACCATTTCAGGGCTTTGCATTGAGTTAATGTTTAATGCTGAAGCAAAGCGCACAAAGTCGTAACCTAAAGCAAACCACGTACTATTTTGGCTATCGCTCATGCCACTAAACATAAGTCGAGTTGGAGCATTTAAAGAACGACGATTTAAAACACCCGGGAAAACAGCCAATTCATAATTGCTTACAACACGAGGCGGATTTTCCAAAAGGGTTTGTTCCCAAATGCTTGTTCCCATTAAAATTTGTGTATCTTCACCTTGGTAGAATATATTTGAAACAAGTAAATCCATATTACTCCAAGAGTCAGGAAAGAAAATACCTTGGAAAGAATTTACAGGAACTGGAATTTCTCTAACCATATGCACGCCAACAAAATCACCTGCAAGTCGTGCAAGGCTACTTGGATCATCAATATTGAAGGTAGAAACAGTTCCAACAGAAGCCCCTCTAGCAGAAGCTTTTTGTGTAAAATCATTTAACATCGCTTGGCTATAGTCATCACCAGAATATAATGAGCCATAAGAACTAGCTCCAACACTAGCTCCAAAGTCAAGCAAAGTATTTATTTGGTCATCACGTGAAGAGAAGAATCTCCAAGCAAGTCTACCCTCATCACCCGCATCAAGTTTCTGTAAAAAGCTAAGAAAAACCTTGTTATTTAAAGCACCTGTATCTTTTAATTCTTTATATTTTGCTTGGCGAAGTGGACCACCAACAACTGTGCATGAAGCTGGAAGAGAGTTCACCTGACTAAGCCAGCTAGGATTTTCAGTATCAATAATATATACGTTAATATCAATACCTAGTCCTGCCATTTGTTCTTTAGCAAAGTTAGCGCCTGCAGTAATTGCACCTCCAATTCCAGAATATAAACCACCTGTCGGAATTGCAAGAACAGTGCAAGTAGGGCTAAAACTGATTGGCCCAGCAATTAACTCGCTTAAACTAGGTAATGGCAAATTAGGAATTGTACTTTTTTCATCATCAGTTTCGCTTGTAGAAGGTGCACTAATCACACCAGCTAGGCTTGTGTCTTCAAATTTAAGTGTGTGTAATTTAGCAAGCATAGCATCAAAAAGTGCCTTATCAACATTTGCCGAACGCCTTGTTTGCTCAAGAAAAATTATAGAGTATGGAAAATTAGCCTCTAGCCCTTCTGACTGAATTTCAATTTTTTGACTGCTTTCACTAGCACCTGTTTCAGCTTTTGGAGTATCTGAACTATCTGGAGTTTGCGAACTTGGCACAACAGGTGAAGTTTCAGCTCCAATTCTTGTAATAGTAAGTGGCAATGCTGTATTTAACCAAGCATCAGGCATTGCAGATAATTTTGCTAAGAGTTCACGCTCCATAATGAGCTTATCTGTTGGTTCTGCATCATTATACATCAAAGATAATTTATCTAAAAATGCCTTGTCTGCCATTGCTAACAAGTTCATTGAAGCGATAAACCTAATGCTAGTTGCACGACTTGTATCCTCAAAAGCTTGAAGAGAATAGCGGTCGATTTCTTCTTGGCTCAAAGTACTTAGAATTTGTTGCCAAGAAGAAACCCAAACTTGTGTTTTATCAACACTAGGGTCCGCAAAGCGCCATCTTTCGAGGGCATCAAAGGCTGAATGTGTATGCCCATTGCTAATAGCAGCCTTAATAAGTCTTTCCCATGCAATATTTGCTTGAGTGCTGTCTAAAGTTTGGTTATTAACTATAATACTATAAAGGCGTTCAGCCTCCATCATATTTTGAGTGTTCCAAGCATTTTCAGCACGGCTACGCAATATATCCTCTGGTTTTTGTTGTGTTACACTTGGTTTTTGCTCTGCTGGTGTAATAACAGTTTTAGGAGCACAAGCAAACAGTACGCTAACAAGTAGTCCAAGACATATTAATTTATAATGCTTTAGCATAAGCCCTCACATCACCTTATTATTGTTGTTTTTTCTTTTCGTCTTCACGAAGTGCAAGACCAAGCTCACGCAATTGTTTATTTGCAACAGCAGATGGAGCAGCTGTTAATAAACAAGTTGCTTTTTGAGTTTTAGGGAATGCAATAACGTCACGAATTGAACTAACATTACATAAAATCATAGCTAATCTATCAAGACCAAAAGCAATACCACCATGCGGAGGTGTGCCATAATCTAAAGCTTTAATAAAGAAGCCGAATTGCTCTTCTGCTTGCTCTTTTGTAAAGCCTAAAGCCTTAAACATATTTTCTTGCATTTCTGCACTATGGATACGGATAGAACCGCCACCAACTTCACTACCATTAAGTACAAGGTCATATGCTCTTGCTTTAGCTGCACCTGGATCACTTACCATTAATTCTAAGCAATCTTCACTAGGTGAGGTAAATGGGTGGTGACAAGCAACATAGCGTTTTTCTTCTTCATCGTATTCATAAAGTGGGAAATCAGTAACCCAAAGGAAATTCCATGAATTTTCAGGAATTAAATTAAACATTTCAGCAAGTTTTAAACGTAAATTACCTAAAGCAGCATTAACCATACCTGGCTCACCAGCCTGGAAGAACACAATATCACCAAGCTGTAAATCAAGAGCTTTTGCAATGCCGTCTTTTTCTTCGTCTGATAAGAATTTAGCAATTGGTGATTGCCATTCATTTTCTTTAATTTTAATCCAAGCAAGACCTTGAGCGCCATAAATTTTTACAAATTCTGTTAAATCGTCAATTTCTTTACGGCTTAAACGCTCACCATCAGCAACTTTTAAAGCCTTAACTAATTTAGCTGAGGAAAATAATTTAAAGCCAGAATTTTTAACAATTTCAGTCATATCATGGAGCTCTAAGCCAAAGCGAGTATCTGGCTTATCAACGCCATATCTAGCCATTGCTTCTGTATAATCCATACGAGCAAACTTTTCTTCAAGCTCAACACCAATTGTATCTTTGAAAACTCTTTGCATTAATTTTTCTGCCATTTTCATAACAGTTTCTTCAGTTGCAAAGCTCATCTCAATATCAATTTGTGTAAATTCTGGTTGACGATCAGCCCTTAAATCTTCATCTCTAAAGCATTTAACAATTTGATAATACTTATCAAGACCTGACATCATTAAAAGTTGTTTAAACATTTGTGGTGATTGTGGTAATGCGAAAAATTCACCATTATTAACACGGCTAGGAACTAAGAAGTCACGAGCACCCTCTGGAGTTGATTTTGTTAAAAACGGAGTTTCAACTTCTAAAAAGCCTTGTTCACTAAGTTCACTACGTACTGCTTGGGCTAATTTACTACGTAATATAATATTGTTAGCCATTTTTGGACGACGTAAATCAAGATAACGCCATTCTAAACGTAAATTCTCACCAGCTTCAACTCTGTCTTCAATCACAAAAGGAGGAGTTTTTGCAGTATTTAAGATTTTTAAATCACTTACAATAATCTCAACTTGACCAGTTGGCATATTATCGTTAGTCATGCCTTCAGGGCGCATACGCACATTACCTTTAATAGCAAGTACATATTCGCTACGAATAACATGAGCTTTAGCGTGCACTTCTGGTGCAATTTCAGGACTAAACACAACTTGAGTTAAGCCGTATCTGTCACGCAAATCAGCAAAAATCAATCCACCGTGGTCACGTCTATACTGAACCCAGCCCATAAGGCATACTTCGTCACCATTATTTTTTTCGGTCAAATCTCCGCAAGTATGGCTACGTTGCCAATCGCCGAGAACTTCAATTTTTGCGCTTAAGTTTTCATCTTGTTCAAAAGTTGTGGTCATTTTCTTATCCTTTATTCATTGCAATTAAGATATTTTCAATATTTACAAGTTCTTGTTCGCCAGTTGTTAAGTTCTTAAGGCTAACATTATTTGCCTTAAGTTCATCTTCACCAATTAAAAGAACATATTTTGCACCGCTTTTATCTGCTGCCCGCATTGTTGCTTTCATACTTTTTTTACTAAAGCCCATGTCACCGCTAAGCCCAGCATCTCTCAAATACTCACAAAGTTTAAATGCCATGCCAAAAGCATCTTCATGCAATGGCGCAATATAAAAATCATTTTGACTTGAACTTGTTTCACCTAAGAGTAAGGCTAAACGCTCCATTCCGCAGGCAAAACCAATTGCAGGCAAATCAATTCCACCAATTTGCTTAGCAAGCCCGTCATAACGACCTCCGCCAGCAACAGTTCCTTGAGCACCAATGGCATCTGATATAATTTCAAAACTGGTGCGTGTATAATAATCTAAACCACGCACTAAGCGAGGATTTAAAACATATTCAATATTTTCAAGCTCTAACATGTTTTTTACAACTGTAAAGTGCTCATCACATTCAGGGCATAAATTATCCACCATGGCAGGGGCATCAACTAAAAGTGACTTACAAGTAGCCACCTTACAATCAAGCACACGAAGGGGATTAGTATCTATTCTGCGGTTACAATCTTCGCATAATTCGCTTTTATCAAGGCTATTTAAATATGCTGTCAATTTTTCTTTGTAACTTGGGCGACAATTAGGGCAACCTAGTGAATTAATATGTAAAGTCAAATCTTTAATATTAAGATGCTCAAAAAGACGTGTTGCCATTGTAATTAACTGTGCATCAACATAAGGCTCACTAACACCAAGACATTCGCAGTTTATTTGGTGGAATTGACGAAGTCGTCCTTTTTGCGGACGCTCATAACGAAACATTGGACCAAAGGAATAAAACTTTGAAACTGTTTCTGTCTTATATTTTCCGCTTTCAAGGTAGGCACGCATAACGCCAGCTGTCGCTTCTGGGCGCATAGTAACTGAACGCTCACCCTTGTCTGTAAAGGTATACATTTCTTTTTGAACAACATCAGTTTCAGTCCCAATGCCTCGCACAAAGAGTTCTGTATTTTCTAAGATTGGAGTACGTAATTCTTTAAAATTATATTTTTCAAATAAATTGCGGGCAGTGTTTTCCATATAAGTAAAAACTTCGCTATCAGGAGCGAACATATCCGCAAAACCCTTGATACTAGATATTTTCATATTAACCTCACTAAAACTTATTTATATTAGCGTATCTTTTTATGTCTGTCAAAAGACTTTATTATGGTTTTAAAAGTTTTGGGTGTGAGACTCTATAACTTCTGTAAGTAAAAATAACTAAGCCAATCCAAATACCACTAAACATGATTAAACTATCAAGGTCAAAGGGCTCATTAAAAACATAAATACTTATAAAAAATATTACAGTTGGCGAAATATATTGACACATGCCAAGTATCATTAACTTTATTCTCTGTGCTGCATAGGTAAAAAGCAACATAGGAATAATAGTTAAAGGTCCACTCAATATTAAATAAAAAATTGAAGCATCGCCATAAGTTTTATTCTCAAAGCTAGAATAAACCACATAAACTACAACGGGCAAAACAACTAAAGTTTCTATAAACAAACCGCTAAGGGCATCAATCTTAATTTTACGACGCATTAAGCCATATAAGCCAAAACTAATCGCAAGTGAAAAAGCTAAGATAGAAATTTTGCCATGACTATAGAAGCCATAACTAACTCCTAATAGCGCAAAAAACATTCCAAGACCTTGAATTTTATCAAATTTTTCTTTCAAGAAAACATAGCCTAACAAGGCAGAAATCAAGGGATTGATAAAATAACCAAGACTAGCTTCAATTGCCCTGTTATTAGCTATTGTCCAAACGAACAAATACCAATTACCAGAAATAAGTAAAGAGCTAACAGCTAATCGCCATAAGACATGAATATCTTTAAGAAGCAGAAAGGTTTTTTTAGATCTACCAGTGCAAATAATTAAAATTAAAACACCAATAAAGGACCAAAAAATACGGTGTGAAACTTGGTCGAGCGCAGGCATTGACTGCAAACCTTTCCAGTATAAAGAAATAAAGCCCCATACAATAAAGGCTAAAATTGCTGCGATCACACCTCTTTGACTTTCAATATTTCCAGTGGTGTTTTGTTCTATATTATTTCCTGACATAGCTTAAAAAATATTTTGCGGAAAAACCAAACCGAATTGATTTTTCCGCAAAAAAGAAAGAATTTTAATAAATTATAAATTAATTTCCGAAAGAACGAGAATATAAATCCATAATCGCTTTACGGCCATTAGCTTCTAAGAATCTTGTACCTGTTGCTGAGAAATAGTTGCTTGTTACAACAGGTGTTGAAACTTTTTTCCAGTCTTCTTTAGCCCATTCAAACCATGAATCTTTATCTTGGTCAAATACGAAAAGAGGTTTGTTACAAATTTTAGCAAACTCAGCACCCCAACCAGTACCACCTTTAACAGTGCCATCAGGTTGAATAATACCAATAACAAAAACTTGTTGACCGCTACTAATCTGCCAGCAAATAGATTGTAAAACTTTACGGAATAAAGGAGCTCTTGTATACTCTCTTTTCATAATTTTTGAAACGTAAGTTAAGCTAACATCTTTAAGGGCAAGCTCTTCATTTGTTAAAATGCGTATACCACGAGTTCTCTCGATTTGGTGGCCCTCGAAACTGTAATTAACTTCTTCAATACCCCAAGCCTCAGCCTGTGCAGCAAAAAATTGTTCTGTGCCAGCTGCACCACCACTAAATAACACACACTTTTTAGGATCTAACATTTTTTTTCCTCAAATATTTATTAACGTGAAACACGTGTAGAGCCATCGCTATTATGCAATACTCTTACTTTTTCGCCAACAGAAAACATATCATCTGCACCTTGAACAACAGATATTTGCTGACCATTGTCTAATTTAACACCAATTTCTAAGGCCTTATGTGTAGCAAGACCTTTACCAGCACCATAACCAGCAAGACCACCAGCAGCAGCGCCACCCATTGTCGCTAAAGTTCGACCAGTACCACCACCTAACATATTACCCAAAATACCACCAACAACAGCACCACCTAAAGCGCCTATCAATGATGGATGATCATCTTCAATTGTAACATTATTTACAGAAACAACTGTTCCATGCTGAACAGATTGCATTTTTCTAGCATCTGAACCGCTATAGTGAGAGCCAGAATAATTAGCACAGCCAACTAAACTAACGCTAACCATAAGACATACGAGTATATAGGAAATTTTATTTATCATAAATTGACCTCTTGAGATTAGCAAAAGTGCACAAGAACATGCGCATAAGTGTAAAAGCGAAACAAGACACCCGGGACAACTACTACCGTTGCTTTCTTTCGAACCTGGCGGGGTTGATAGCGTAACCGCCATCTTGTTTCGCTCGATTAATATATGTTGTTAAAAAAAATGTGTCAAGTTTTTTTTACTCTTGTTTTTTATGACAAAGAAGACTGTGAAATACGACAAGACTCACATTTTTTTTAATTCATTAAAAATATATCTCAAATGATGAAAATTCACTTTTTTATTTATTTGTTGTAGCCATTATTTTTTCATTACAATATTTCAGCAGATTTTTCATCATCAACTATTTAGTCGGTACTGAAAAAGTCATTTTTAATGCCTTTTTCTAAAGGCACG
>CAYJPK010000092.1:0-7685 GCA_964372035.1 uncultured Desulfovibrionaceae bacterium
TAAAATATCTAATAACAAGAAAATAATATTTTTACTTTCGCTTCCAGCTTAATTTCCTTTCAAGATAAAGACTATATCTCGAAATAACAAAGCACATAAGCCAGAAAATAAGCCCTGCAAAGAAATAAGCTTCTTTTGTAAAACCTAACCACTCAGTATCAGCCAGAGCCGACTTCATAATCCCAATAATATCCATAAGATTGATTACTGCAACTAAGGTAGTATCCTTCATAAGACCAAGATAAGTATTGGTAATTCCAGGAATAACTAAACGCAAAGCTTGCGGCATAATAATAAGTCGTTGCTGAGTAAAAAATGGAAGTCCAAGCGCATTCGCCGCTTCATACTGCCCACGTGGAATTGCCTGCAAACCACCACGCACAACTTCTGCCATATATGCAGCATAAAAAAGAGAAATCCCTAAAAGCGCGCGAAGTAATTTATCAAAATACATGCCTTGCGGTAACATCATTGGTAACATAACAGATACCATGAATAATACAGAAATAAGCGGAACACCACGTGCAAATTCAATAAAGCTAATGCAAAGCACCTTAACAACAGGCATATTGCTATTTCTACCTAGCGCAAGCAAAATCCCGATTGGAAGAGAGGTCGCAACGCCAAATAAAGAAATTACGAGGGTTAAAAATAAGCCGCCCCATTGGTCAGTTCCAATAAGGTTTAAACCAAAAGAACCGCCAAGGAAAAATATCCAAGCTAAACATGGCAAAACACCATAAATAAACCAAAATTGCCATTTTCCAACGGTGGCTTTGCGTAAATTTGCAAATAATAAGCTTAAAATAGTAATTAAAAATCCACTAACAACTTCACCTCCAAGACCTGCAAAATGCACTATAACACTTGCAAGTAAACCTAGAAGTATTGAAAAACCAAGATTACCAAGATAGAGCTTATCAAAAAATCGCCCATATCCATTTATATTTTTGACTAAAACAAAGGGTAAGCCTAAAAATAATAAGCCCACAATACCTACAACTATACCCATAGTAGAAACAATATAAAGGGCACAAAGGCTCGGAATTGCGGCAAGAATAATTTTATTTACACGCTCTGAAAAAGGTAAAAACGGAGCAAGCAAAAGTGGTGCACCATTGCCAAGCATAAGCAGTGCAATAAAATCAATGCGCCAACGCTCAGGCTCAGGATAAAAACCATACATTAAAAGTGGAAATCTAACCTTAATAAAAACCCAGCATGCACCAACAGTATCAACGCAATCTTCACGAGTCCAGCCAGCGAAATTTGCATCAAAAATAGCCCATTTCAAAAATGGTGGCACAATTAGATAAACAAGATAAAGTCCTAAAACTGTTAATAAAGTATTAGTGATTGAGGAAAATAAATTCGTGCGCAACCATAAGATAATACCTTTATCAGCAACAGGAGGTGGCAAACTTGGGCTTTGGGTGTGTCTTACAAACATCTATCTTTCCTTAATCATAACCTTATTATTATACCAATCCATAAAAGTCGAGATAACAAGACTAATTATGAGGTAAGTCAACATCGTAAGGGAAACAACTTCAACTGCTTGTCCAGTTTGATTTAAAGTTGTACCGGCAAAAACAGAAACAATATCAGGATAACCAATCACAACGCCAAGCGAAATATTTTTTGCTAGCGTTAAATATTGGCTTGATACAGGCGGAATAATAACCCTTAAAGCCTGCGGAATAATGACAAGACGCATAACGTGGCCTTGTCTAAGTCCAAGTGCTGAGGCAGCCTCTGTTTGACCACTTGGAACAGATTCAATGCCTGAACGAATATTTTCGCCAATAAATGCGCCCATATAAACAGTCATTGCAACGCAAAGTGCTAAAAATTCAGGCAAAATAGTTAAGCCACCCTTAAAGTTAAAGCCGCTAAGCTTTGGTATATCCCAGTCTATTGGTGAACCTGCTGCAAAATAAGTTGCAAGCGGAATTGTTACAATGCAAATAAAGCTATATAAATAAATTGGAATGTATTTACCTGTTTTTTCTTGGTGTTTTTTACCATATCGACAAATAAATACACTTAAAATCAAGCTAAAAAAGACGCTAAACCATACATAATTAGCACCGGCTAAGCCGATTGCTTGAGGAATAATTAAACCACGGTTGCATAAAAATATTATATCGCTAAAATTAAGTGCTTGCTTTGGTCCCGGTAAGGGGCTAAGCATCGCTAAATAAACAAATAAAATGAGAAGTAAGAGCGGAATATTTCTTGCAACTTCAATATAAATGCCTGCAATTCTTGACATAAGCCAGTTTGGCGAAAGTCTAAAGACCGCAGTTGCAAAACCAACAATTGTTGAAGTGACTATGCAAATCAAAGTCATAACTAAGGTATTTACAAGTCCAACTAAATAAGCTCCAAAATAAGTGCTAGTTCTATCATAATCAATAAAACTCATGGAAATATCAAAACCAGCCGGTTCTTCTAAAAAATCAAAACCAGAGGCAATACCAGCTTGTTCTAAATTATGGGCAGTATTAGTAATAAGGCTATAAGCAAGCCAAATAATGACTGATAGCACAGAAAACTGTATGACCTGCGAACGAATCCGCGGGTCATACAATAAACGCTGCCAAAGAGGATCTATTGGTGCAGTTTGTTTCATTTCTTACAAAAAACCTTAACGAAGTGGAATAGCGTACATTAAGCCGCCGTCTTTCCATTGTGCATTAAGTCCACGCTCAAGTTTAAGCGGTGTATTTTTGCCAATGTTGCGCTCAAAAATCTCGCCATAGTTGCCTACTGCTTTGATTACATTATAAGCCCAATCTTTAGATAAACCAAGCATTTCGCCGTTTTTACCTTCAACACCTAAAAGTTTTTTGATGTCAGCATTGTTAGATTTTAACATTTCATCAACATTTTTTGAAGTAATGCCGAGTTCTTCAGCTGATAAAAGAGCATTTAAAACGTAGCGGTTAATGTCTGTCCATTGGTCATCGCCTTGTCTAACTGCTGGTCCAAGTGGCTCTTTTGAAATAACTTCAGGTAATACCATGTGATCAGCTGGTTTTGATAAAGCTGAACGTCTTGCTGCTAAACCTGTAACGTCAGTTGTGTAAACGTCGCAACGACCTTGATCGTATAAAACTGTTGCTTCGTCAGCACTTTCAAAAGCTACTGGGTTATATTTCATATTATTGCTAGCAAAGTACTCTGAAACGTTCATTTCAGTTGTTGTACCCATTTGAATACAAATGCTTGCGCCATCTAATTCTTTAGCACTTTTAACGCCTAAGTTTTTGTTAACCATAAAACCTTGACCATCAAATACTAAAATACCAACAAAGTCTAAGCCTTGGTCAGTATCACGTTGTAAGGTCCAAGTTGTGTTACGTGATAAAAGGTCGATTTCGCCTGTTTGTAAAGCTGTAAATCTTTCTTTTGTTGTAACCGGTACAAATTTCGCTTTGTCTGAACTGCCAAAAACAGCTGCTGATACAGCACGACCAAAGTCAACATCAATCCCACGCCAAACGCCCTTCTCATCAGTTGATGCAAAGCCAGGAACTGTACCTGAAACGCCAACATTAACAAAGCCCTTCTTTTTAACATCTTCAAGCTTAGATGCTGAAGCTGAAAAAGCAAACACAAGGCATAAGCCTAAAGCAAGTACTAAACGATTCATTGCTAACATAATTATGCTCCGTAAAAATAAAGTATGTCGTCTATCATATACTAAAATAACCTATTTATGCAAGAACTTTTTTTTCTGCAAATATTTACGATTTTCTTATATGAATTATAATATTTTCATGATATTTTAATTAGTTTTAACTATTTCTAGTTATTTTTAGTATCCATTGCAAAATCAACCTTAATTTTAAATAACTTGCTCGCAGGCAGATTTAAAATTCGTATTCCTGTTTTTTCGGTGATGTCAAATAAAATCTCAGCAATCTTTTCACGACTCTCTGCAATAACTGTAAACCACACATTATACGCATTTTTTCGCAAATAATTATGTGTCACATTTTTATATGAATTTACAACCATAATAAATTCTGTTTTTTTATACTCTGGAACCTTTGCAGCACATAAGGTGGAATGAAAACCTAATTTTGAAGAATCAAAATTAGCTCCAAGTCTGCGAATTATTTTATTATCTCTAAGGTTTTTCACTCGTGAAAATGCATCATACTCCGTAATATTTAAACTACTGGCAATTTGTAAATACGGACGTGGACAAAGCGGAAAACCAGCTTGAATGATATTTAAAATTTCTTTATCTATTTTATCTAATAGAACATGATGCAAGTCAGAACTCATATTGTTATTTAGCATATTATACCTTATTGCCTTTTTTGTGAAAAAAGTTTACAAAAAAATTATATTTGATTTTTGTTAGTTAGCATTTTTTTGCCTAAAGTGCAATTGTTAGATATAATTAATTTTTAAGGAGATTGTCATGCTTGAAGCAGTTGAGAAATTGAGCCTTGAAGAAGCTACTCTTCGTCAAGAAAAGTTTAAAAAAAATTTTAGAGCAAAGCACCCTGAAGCTAGCGGTGCACTTATATTTTCTGTTATCAATATTTATTACCTCACTGGAACTCTTCCTGGTGGAGTTTTGTGGCTTCCTATGGAAGGTGAGCCTGTTTTATTTGTGCGTAAAGGCTTAGAACGTGCAAAAGCTGAAACACCACTTAAAAACATTATGCCTCTTCGCTCTTATGGCGATATTTCAAAGACTTGTGAAGAACTTGGTGTGCCACTTTCAAACTCTATTGGTGCTGAAATGGGCGGTCTTGCTTGGAGTATGTCGCAAATGCTTAAAGCTAAGCTCCCAAATGCTGAATTTGTTGATGTTACTCAAATTCTTACCATCACTCGCTCCACAAAAACAAAGTATGAACTTGATAAAATGCATATTGCAGGTGAAAAACATCTTGATACATATCACGCACTTGCAAGCTTAATTAAGCCTGGAATGACTGAGCGTGAAATTGGTGTTATTGCCTATACAGAATTTTTTAAGCGTGGGCATGCCGGCATTTTACGTATGTCTAGCCTTGGCGGTGAAAATATTTTAGGGCAAATGTCTTCTGGCGATAACTCGAACTACCCTACTTATTGGGACGGTCCTGTTGGCTTTGTTGGTGGTCACCCGTCAACTCCATATATGGGAAGTTTTAGCGATAAGTGGCAAAAAAATTCCCCACTCGTTATTGATTTAGGCTTTTCACATCATGGCTACCATACTGATAAAACACAGGTTTTTTGGTCTGGTGCTAAATCAAGCATTCCTGATTATTTGCAAAAAGCTCAAGATGTTTGCGTGGAAATTCAAAATAAAGCTGCTGAAATGTTAGTTCCCGGTACTACTCCAGAGGCTATTTGGCTAAAAGCTCTTGAAATGGCACAAGCTGCCGGTTTGGCTGACCATTTCATGGGTGTTGTTGGTAATCAAGTTAAATTTTTAGGTCATGGAATCGGCTTAGCTTTTGATGAATACCCACCTATTGCTAATAAATTTACACAGCCGCTTGAACTCGGTATGACTATCGCTATTGAGCCAAAAATGGGCTTTAAGGGCGTTGGCATGGTTGGAACTGAAAACGTTTTTGAAATTACTGAAAATGGTGCAAAATCCATTACTGGTACTGATTTTGATATTGTTTGCATTGACTAGTTGATTTTAACAGTAGCTTTTACTATGTGGAAAGACTTTTTTTTAGAAAGTTTTTCCACACATATATAAAAAAAAACAATTTTGCTGTTTTGAAAAAATATGGAAGATGTAAAAAGCATATAAACCATTAAAAAGTAAAAAAAATGAGCATTTCTAATATTATAAACAAGTTAAACCAAGCCAGCCTAACTGACATTCAATTATTAAACATAATGGAAAGTATTGAGGGTGCAATTTATGTAACTGGTAGTAACACTGAACTACTTTATATGAATCGTGCTGCCGAAGAATTATTTGGCTTTAGCTTTAAAGAAATGCAAGGCAAAAAAAATATTGATATAAATGGTAATTTGCAATACTGGTACCCCTCTGCTTTTGATGATGTGTATCGTGAAAAAAAACGCTTTATTCAAGAGCAGTGGTCTACTTATAGCGGCAAGAAATTTTTAACAACTTTAGTACCAATACTTGATGATAATCAAGATGTTATAATGATTGTTTCCTTTTCACAAGAGCAGCAATACAGCATTAGCGGTGCCGAAGATAATAACCATGATTTAATAAAAAATGTTAACAATAAAATATTAACAAAATCACCTAAAATGGCTGCTCTACTTAATCAAGTCCAAAAAATCGCAACACTAGATGCAACTGTTTTGCTTCAAGGTGAAACTGGAACAGGGAAAAATTTAATTGCTAAATATATTCACGCAAATAGTAGGCGAAGTGATAAGCCTTTTATTATGGTTAATTGTTCTGCAATTCCTGCAAATATCCTAGAATCCGAGCTTTTTGGTTATGCTCCATATACCTTTTCTGGTGGCGATCCAAAGGGCAAAGAAGGCTTAGTTGCTGCGGCTGAGGGTGGGACAATTTTCTTAGATGAAATTGGTGAATTAAGCCTTGAACTTCAACCTAAAATTTTAGGATTTTTACAAGATAAAAGCTATATGAAAGTTGGCGGACGTAGTGAAATTACAAGTAATGTTAGAGTTATAGCCGCAACTAATAAAGATCTTGCTAAAGAATCTGCTGCCAAACGCTTTAGAAGTGATTTATATTATAGAATTAGCGTGATTGAATTTGAAGTGCCGGCTTTGCGTGATAGAAATGAAGATATTAGAGTTTTATCCGATTTTTTCTTACAAAAAAACAATCAAGAATATTCAAAACGTAAAATCATTGCACCTGAAACTTATGAACTTCTTGAAAGCTATTCTTGGCCTGGTAATGTTCGTCAGCTTAAAAACTTCTTTGAAAGACAGGTACTTATAATTGATTCCGACATTATATACCCTCATAACATCTCGTTTATTAACGAAAATGCACCAGAAACTGAACTTATTTCAAATACAAATATTAATGCAAAACCCTTTGAAATTACAAATAAAATAGGTATTGACTTTACTGAAAACTTATCTTTAGATCAAGAGCTTAGCTGTTTGGAAAGAAAATTAGTTCAACAAGCCTATAACAATTACAAAAGTGTAAGACAAGTTGCAAAGGCTCTTGACATTAAACCCACAAAGGCGCATCGGCTCATTAAGCAATATTGCGGTGATTCAATATCTTAATTTAGTCGTTCTGTTTTCAGAACATTTATTGTTCTGTTTTTGGAACTGTTCTTTTATTGGAACATTAAAGCGTTCTATTTTTCGAACACCTAAAACAAAAAATCCTTTATTTATGTCATTTTCTTAGAAGAAAAAGTTGGCATGCAATTTGCTATATTATATATAACTTGCTTATTTAAAGTAAGGGTCAAAATTGAATGTTATAATATACATAGATTGCTTAATGTAAACGATATACAGCAAGATTGCTTGTGGTGGAGTGGTTTTGCTGTATTATTTACAACCATATTTGCTTAGTAATGAAACCTTAAAAAATATGATGTGGGTAGATATTTTTAATATCTACCTTTTTTTGTGGCTTTTGGATTCTTTTATTTATAAAATATAGGGACTATTACGAGTGCTTTATGCACTTTTTAAAGACATGGACTCTCACGGGTGCGTTACGCACT
>CAYJPK010000093.1:0-7555 GCA_964372035.1 uncultured Desulfovibrionaceae bacterium
ACTATAAAAGCTTATTTTTTATTATTTTGTGCAACTTGTTTATTAATTAAGCTACTAACCTTAATCTTTCCTTTGCTTTGAACTGATTTAAAGCCAGCCTCAACTAGCATTTTCACTTCTTTAGAACGGATTTTAGAATTAGGTGAACCCATGGATACACATAGAATCCTGGTTTTACCGCGTTTAGCAGTTGAAATTAAATTATAACCAGACGCCCTAATCCAACCAGTTTTAAGGCCATCAGCGCCTTTAAATCCATCAGCTAAAAGAGGGTTTTTATTTTTCGTAGTTACACCACGATGTTTGATGCTCTTTGTTTTATGGTATCTAAAAGCGTTAGGGTGTCTTTTTATATAGGCTTTGCTAAGTAGCATTAAGTCGTGAGCAGTTGTGATTTGATGTTTGGCAGGAAGTCCGCTAGCATTTTGGAAGACTGTATTTTTCATTCCTAGCTGTTTAGCTTTTTTATTCATTAATTTTACAAAGTTAAGTTCAGTTCCAGCTATATGCTCAGCAACTGCAGTAGCGGCATCATTACCAGAAGATACAGCTACTCCAAATAACAGCCTATCTAGCGTAACAGTTTCACCTGTTTTAATGTGCATTCTTGAGCCACCTTGACCACCAGCCCTTTTACTGATTTTTACCTTATCGCTAAGTTTAATTTTTCCAGCTTTTATGTAATCAAGCGCTACATACATAGTCATAATTTTTGTAAGTGAGGCAGGAGGGATTTTTCTTTTTGAGGATTTACTGTATAAAGTTTTGCCAGTAGTCATATCAACTAATACAGCGCTTTTTAAACGCAAATCTGCAAAAGCTTCAGTATTGATTACTAGAGAAATTGCAATAAATAAAAGCAAAAATAGCCATTTAAACTTATTCATATGTTATGCCTTGAATATTTAGTTTGAAAGATAGAAGTATAAGTCTAGTGTTTTTCTAGAAAGATAATATTTATATAAACAATATGTCAAGCAAATAAAGCAAAAATTAAAAAAAATGTTAAATTATGCTCATTATAAGACATAATTTAACATTTTAATTTTTAAATTGTTTTGGTTTTTAGGAAATTATTTCACAAAAAGCATTTCTTGGTAGCTTGGTAAGTCCCATAATTCTTTAGGAATTAAATTTTCTAAAATATCAGCATGAGAGCGAATTTCATTCATTAAGTTTAAAATAGTTTCACTATAATAATAAGCCATTTTCAAACTAGATTCAAATTTAAGCTTCTTATCTTGCAAGCTATTTTCAAGTTTATCAACTAATTTGCAAAGTTCTTTGGTGTGTTGAGCAATATTTTCTAATATTTTTGTATCAAAATCAATATTAAGCTCTTTCATTTTCAAGGCAGTATTTGCAAGTTTATCCTGATAATTAATTGCACATGGATAGATAATTGTTCTAGCCATTTCAATACAAAGGTTAGCTTCAGTGTGAATTAATTTTGAATAGTATTCAAGATAAATTTCTTGTCTAGCTTTAAGCTCAACTTTATTTAATACATTATAGGAATTGAATAAGCCAATAACTTCATCATTTGTAAATAGTTCTAGGGCTTCTGGTGAAGTTCTATAGCATGGTAATTTTCTTTTTAAAGCTTCTTCATGCCATTCTTTAGAGTAGCCGTCACCATTGAAGATAATATCCCTATGTTGCTCAATTACTTCTTGAATTAAGCTTTGAACAGCTTCATTTAATTTACTATGATCACCTGCCATTAAATGCTCAATTCGCGTTGCTGCAAAGTCAAGTGATTCTGCCATAATAGTATTTAAAGCAGTTATAGCACCAGCAGCTGACATGCCAGAACCAAGAGCTCTAAATTCAAAGCGATTGCCGATAAAAGCAAATGGGCTTGTGCGGTTACGGTCGCCTGGGTCAGCAGGCAAAGCAGGTAGTGTATCAACTCCAACGTGCATAAGGCGTTTTTTGTGTGAGCTTTGAGTTCCACCAGTTCTGAATTGTTCTAAAATTTCAGTGAGTTGCTCGCCTAAGAACATCGACATAATAGCAGGTGGTGCTTCGTGCCCACCTAAGCGATGATCATTTGAAGCAGAGGCAACAGTTGCACGTAATAAGCCTCCATATTTATGGACACCACGAATAGTTGCAATTAAAAACACTAAGAATTTTGCGTTTTCATGTGGAGTATCACCTGGATCAAAGAGGTTACCAATTTCACTATTACCAATAGAATAGTTAATATGCTTTCCAGAACCATTAAAACCTGCAAATGGTTTTTCATGCAAAAGGCAAGTCATGCGGTATTTTCTAGCGCAAGAGCGTAAGACAGTCATAATAAGCTGGTTATGGTCAGTTGCTAAATTGCCTGGTTCAAATATTGGCGCAACCTCATACTGGCTTGGCGCAACTTCGTTGTGATGAGTTTTAATTGGAATACCGAGCTTATGGAGTTGTTTTTCAGCATCTAATAAACAAGCTTTAACACGCCACGGCATAACACCAAAATACTGATCACCAAATTCTTGACCCTTAGCTGGTTTAGCACCAAAAAGAGTGCGCCCAGCTGTGTGCAAATCAGGACGATTTAATACAAAGGCTCTATCTACCATGAAAAATTCTTGCTCAAGTCCTGCATTTGAAATAACAGGTAAGCTAGTTTTCTCACCAAATAAATTTAAAATTCTAGTTGCTTGTTTGTTTAAAGCTTGGTTTGAGCGCAAAAGAGGAGTTTTTTTATCAAGAGCTACACCAGTCCATGATAAAAAAGCAGTCGGAATACAAAGCACAGAACCACGACTATTTTCAACAATATAAGCAGGGCTTGTTACGTCCCATGCAGTATAGCCACGAGCTTCAAAGGTAGAGCGAAGACCTCCAGATGGAAAACTTGAGGCGTCTGGCTCACCCTGTGTTAACATTTTTCCGCTAAATTCAGTGATAACACCACCATTTCCATCATATGAAAGGAAGTTGTCATGCTTTTCAGCTGATAAACCAGTTAAAGGGTAAAACACGTGAGTAAAGTGAGTTGCACCACGCTCAATAGACCAATCCTTCATCGCTGCTGCAACAATTTCAGCTACAGAAGAATCAAGAATTTCTCCATGTGCAATTGTTTTATGAAGTGATTTGTATATGTGACGTGGCAATCTTTCTTTCATTTCACGATCACCAAAAACTAAGGTCGCAAAATCATTTGCTTGGTTTGCTGAATATTTTTCTGCTTTAATATCGCTTTTGTAATCAACAACTGAAGCAATTATAGCATCTCTTACCTTTGACATAGTTTATCTCCTAACATTTGTATTGCTTGTTCGCTCATTTGCTCTGGCTTAATTGCATTTAAGCAAGCGAAATTGTTTTGACAATTGTGGGTTTCGCACGGTTGACACTCTAAATTTGCATAAAAGGCGATATGTTCATCGCTTGGAAAAGTCCACACAGTCGAGGTTGAGCCAAGTACCGCAAGACTCTTTGTACCAACTGCAACAGCAATGTGACGTGGAGCAGAGCAGTTTCCAATATGCAAGGAGGCATGCTTTATAAGTGCCACAACTTCACGCAAACTCAAAGTTTTGTTGCTTTTTAAAATATGCTTTTCAATACCATATTTTACGCAAAATTCTTGTAAATTATTGACATCTTCTTCTTCACCTGGTGCAAAAAAAGGAAAGAAAAAAATTCTATCTTTATTTTCTTTGGACTTATCTAAAATTTGCTGCATCATTTTTGCAAAATTTTCAGTTTGCCATTTTCTTCGGTTATCTTTATGCGTTACGTCTAAACTAATAAAAATATCATCAGCCTTTAGTCCGCAATCTTTCAAAATTTGTTTAGCATTTTCTTCTTCGGCATTTGTCAGAAAAATGTGTGGTTTTTCATGATCATACTTAATGCCAAGTTGTTCTAGCATGTTGATTTTGCTAATTGCTGCATAGCTATCATCAACTTTTGCCGTATGCGTATATAAAAATTTCAAATACCACGCTGGATTTGGCGCTAGCTTTACCTTTGCTTTAGAGAAAAAACTTATTGCCCGTAAGCGTGGTAAATTTTGGAAATTAACAACTAAATCAAATTTTTCCTTAGCAAAATTTAAATACCATAGATATTCTTCAAAAAAGTTTTTTTTAGTATCAATAAGCCATAACTTTTTTATATAAGGATTATTTTCAAGCATTGGCATACATTTTTTTTCAGTTACAAAATGTATCTCTGCCTGTTTAAATCTTTTTTGAAGCGCTTCAACAGCTGCAGTAGTAAGTATAACATCGCCAATTTGACGTTGTTGACAAACTAATATTTTTTTAGGTTCAAAATTCTCTATACTCATTTATATAAATCTTTCAAAATATTCTATTGTTTTTTGCAAACCATCTTTAAGCGTCGTTTTTGGTTGCCAATTTAGGGTGTTTTTTGTCAAGGTTAAATCGGGCTGACGCTTTTTCGGGTCATCATTTGGTAACTCTTTAAAAATAAGCTTTGATTTACTATTAGTAAGTTCAATTACGAGATTTGCGAGTTCACAAATAGTAAATTCATCTTGATTACCAAGATTTAATGGTCCAGTAATAGAAATATCAGTTTCCATAAACTTAACAATTGCTTCAATTAAATCATCAACATAACAAAAAGAACGAGTTTGCTCTCCATTACCATAAATCGTAATGTCTTGATTTTTTAAAGCTTGTATAATGAAATTTGAAACAACTCGCCCGTCATTAGGGTGCATTTTTGGACCATAAGTATTAAAAATTCTGGCTACTTTTATAGGCAATCTTGCTTGCTTATTATATGCAAAAAATAAAGATTCTGCACAGCGCTTACCCTCATCATAGCAAGCCCTATCCCCAATAGGATTAACATGTCCAACATAATCTTCTTTTTGAGGGTGGACTTGAGGATCCCCATAAACTTCAGAGGTTGAAGCTTGAAAAATCGGAATATTAAGCCTTTTTGCAAGCCCAAGCATGTTAATTGCACCATGCACACAAGTTTTAATTGTTTGCACAGGGTCTTGTTGGTAATGAATGGGCGAAGCAGGGCACGCCAAGTTGTAAATTTCATCAACTTCTAAATAAAGTGGAAATGTTATATCGTGTCGAATTAATTCAAAATATGGGTTAGAAAGAAGGTGGGCAATATTTTGCTTTGATGAGGTGAAAAAATTATCTACACAAATAACTTCATTGCCCTCTGATAATAGGCGTTCGCATAGATGCGAGCCTAAAAAACCAGAACCGCCAGTAACTAAAATTCTTTTATGTAGATGCATAATTGCCCCATAGCAAGTTTTATTAACCTAATATCATTAACTTTTTAAGCTGTCAATAGTGCTTATGATTGTATAGTTATTTCAATATGTTATCTCTTTATTTTTACTCTTCAATCCATATTAAACTTGCTTGACGACCTGCTTTATTATTTTTACGGTGCGAAAAAAACATATTGTTAAAACGGTAAGTGCATAAATCAAGGCTAAAAATATTAGCTTCTTCAAGTCCTGCTTCTTGAAGTTGATGTTTTGTAAGTAGCCACAAATTCATGATTTTTGTGTCAAAGTCATAATATTTGGTGTAATCACTTCCCCATTCAGCTTCAAAGTTAATAAATTCTGCAAGCCCAAGTGATGGACCACGAACAGCAGATAAGTCTTTTGCCTCTATCGAATAATATTTGCAAAATTCCTTGATTGCCTTTTGGATAAAGTGGATACGATTTCCACGCCAGCCAACATGCAAAGCGCAAATATATTTTTGGGATTTGTGTGCAATTAAAATAGGTTGGCAATCAGCTGTTTTAATTAAAAGCCCTTGGTTTAGCTTACTTGTAGCAAAGCCATCAGCTTTTTCTGTTGCACCTTCAGTAATTTTTGCATTATTTGGTTCAAAAAGCATTTCATCGCCATGGACTTGCAATAATTCTGAAAAAGTCTCAAGTTTACAATATTTTAATAGCGCTTTTCTATTTGAACTCACAAAATCTTGATCATCTCCAACTGATAATGAAATATTACCATAATCGTAGGGTGCAGTACCATAACCGCTCAACCTTGTTTGAAAAGTGCATTTGATTTTATTTAATTTTGGAAAGGCAAAATCTAAACATGTTATATCCATATTATTTGCTCCTCAGTTGCGATAGCATCAACTTTAATATCATATTCATTTATAGGTAATTCCTCTATCATGCAAGTTGCTGAAATTATTCCTAGTTTTTTGGTTTTTGCAAAGCTTTTTTTGGCTAAAATTCTGTCATAATATCCACCGCCATAACCAAGCCTATAGCCTTTTTTGTCGTATGCTAGCGCTGGAATAATAACCAAATCAGGTGCAAAGTCCTCGCTAAGAGCAAGGCAGTTTTCATTTGGCTCTAAAATACCTAATTTACTTTTTATCATATGCTTTTCGTGAGCACAAATAACAAATTCCATTTCATTGTTATTTAAGCACCTTGGCAGGCAAATTTGTTTATGATACATTAAACCCATAGCACGCAAAAGCGAAGTATCTATTTCACCACGAATTGGCATATATAGACCAATTATTTTCGCTTCTTGCCAAAGTTTTGATTTTAAAATATTATGTTGTATGCGTTCTGATATAGACTTATTATCTATAGTTGAGCGAATTTTCATAAAATTTTTACGTAATATAGTTTTATCATTAACCATTTTTTACTCTATAGGATTAAAATTATGTCAAATAAATTTTGGATTGTTTTAGGTGATATTCATGATAAAATAGATAGAATTCACGAAATTCCAAATCTCAAACAAGCCGAAGGTGTTATCATTAGTGGAGATCTTACCACGACAGGCTCAAACACTCAAGCTCGAATAGTTATAGATGCTTTTAAAGAGTATAACCCTAATATTATTGCACAAATTGGTAATATGGATAGACCAGAAGTCACTGATTGGCTAATTGAGAATAATATCAACTTGCATGGGCAAGTACATGAGTTAACAGAGAATATTGCTGTGTTTGGTGTTGGTGCTTCAGTTTTTACACCATTTGCAACACCTAGTGAATACCCTGAAAGTTGGTTTGCTGAAATACTTAATAAAACTTGGCCTAATGCTAGAAAATATAAATATGCTATTTTAATTTCGCATAACCCACCTATTAATACTGTTTGCGATAGGGTGAATGATGATCTTCATGTTGGCTCAAAGGCTGTTCGTGAATTTATTGAAGAGAATCAGCCTACTTTGAATATCTGTGGGCATATACATGAGGCAAGAGGTATTGATAGACTTGGTATGACTAGAGTGTTAAATCCTGGTGCCTTTGTGGCTGGTGGATATGCTAAATTATATCTTGATGATGATGGCGTACCACATGTTGAATTATTAGCTCTTGATGAGAATTGATTTTTGTCTGTTTTTATCTTTTTGTTTTGCTAGTTTGTTTTATTTAATATTTTGACAATTTACTCGCTTTATCTTTTTCCTTTGTGTGGCGTTAAAATTTATTTTCCTTTACGCACGTACTTGAGTACGCTTACGCAGGAAAATAAATTTTGCCTTATACAAAGAAAAAATCTGAAAAGCTTGAGCAAATTGTCAAAAAAGTAAACATTT
>CAYJPK010000094.1:0-7414 GCA_964372035.1 uncultured Desulfovibrionaceae bacterium
GGGGGAGGGATTTGAACCCCCGGATGCCTCCCGACATCAACGGTTTTCAAGACCGCCGCATTAAGCCGCTCTGCCACCCCTCCGCAAGAAAGTGCGAAATTCTTTATATTTTATTACCAGCACAATGTCAAGCATTTTTTTTTAATTTTTTTATTTTTTTTATTTTTTTGCAGATTGAGCTTTTATTTTTATTGTAAGCTCTTTGTCTTGACATAATCTCAAGTCAAAATTAGTCTGATTAAATACAATCCAATTGTACTTTGTTTAGCTTAACTATTTTATTATTAAATTTTTAATTATATAAATCAATAGGAAATTAAATGTTTAAAGTTATTTTAATTTTTTTCATAATTTGCTCATTTTCTAGCAACTTAGCATTTGCAAAAAATGAAAGGTCTATTCGCATCAAAGAGCTTGGCAGCTATTATGTTGGCGGCAAGCAAGTAGCGTTGAAGGGAATTGAACCAAGCATTATTGAGCTCGCTAGTGGGGAAGTTAAGACTATCGACAATGATGGTGCCTTTGAAGCTTTTCAAATCTACGTGCAATACACAAAGCTTATGAAATCACAAGCTAAATACCCTCTTTTAATGTGGCATGATGAAGGGTTCTCAGGGGCAAGCTTTGAAACTACACCTGATGGCAGAGAGGGTTGGAAGATGTTTTTTTTGAGAAATGGCCATGATGTTTACATTTCTGACTCAACCAATGCCGGCAGATCTGCTTTTTCTAGATATTTGCAGGTTAATAATTCTGCCCCGCTTTTTACTAGTAAAAGTGAAGGGTGGACAAAATACAGAATTGGCGATTATTATAATATTAACTCTCAATTACGAACAACCTACCCTGAAAGCAAGTTTCCTGTGGAGTTTTATGATGATTTTTGTAAACAATACTTAGCATATTGGCTTACTGATGACGATCAGACACAAGAAGCTTATGACACATATATAAGTGAAAAGATTCAAACCGGTATAATTCTAGCTCATGGTAAAGCTAGTGAATATGCTTTGAAAAGTACCACTAAATTCAATAACAAAATCAAAGCATTAATCTTGATTGAGCCTATGTTAGAAAATTTGAAAGAAAATTTTGATTTTGCTAAATTTAGCGAAATTCCAATTCTTTTTGTTTTTGGAGATATTAACAGTACTGATACTTTTTGGCTAAACTATTATAATATTGCTAAAATAAATGCTGACAAGCTAAGCGAGAACAATGCAAAAATAACATGGCTTGACTTAAAAGAACGTGGAATAACAGGTAATACACACATGCTAATGATGGATAAGAACTCCACCGAAATTGCTAACCTAATTCAAAACTGGCTGAAAAAAGAGAAATTGATGAAATAGAAGATTTCACCAATAAATTAATTTAAGCTGAAAAATACTTTGCGACATATATATTTTTCAGCTTTAACTTCTTGCGATATATTTTTGTTTTAGCTACTATTCAGTCGGTACTGAAAAAGTCATTTTTAATGCCTTTTTCTTAAGGCACGCCCACTCCAAACACTCTTACGGGACGCTAGAAATAAATTCTAGCTTGTTTTACGTGGCGCAAATTTTTTGCTCTCGCAAAAACTTTGTAAGCCGATGATGAAAAAACATATTTTTATTTGTTTATTGTAACTATTAAGTTTTTTTATTACAACATGTTAACATGTTTTTCATCATCGACTATTCAGATTCTAAGAAAAAATCTGTATCTTCAAAGTCTGTATAATCCTCATTTACATAAGGCTCAGAGTGTAGATCTCCTTCTAATGCAGAAACAACAATAGCACCTGTTGCATCACCGAGGACGTTAACAGTAGTTCTTGCCATGTCTAAAATCCTATCAACACCAGCAACAAGGGCTATTATTTCGAGGGGAATCCCAACTTGAATGAATACAATAGAAATCATAATAATACCTGCACCAGGGACTCCAGCTGTTCCAATTGAGGCAAAAAGTCCGATCAAAAGCACTTCAAATTGGCTATAATAATCAAGTGGCAGCCCGTAAAAAGATGCTGCAAACATTGCAGTAATTGCCATGTATATTGCTGTTCCGTCCATATTAATGGTATTGCCTAGGGGAATAGAAAATCCAGCAATAGCTCGTGTAGAGCCAAGTTTGCGTGATGCCGCTAAACAACTCGGCAAGGAGGCGGCACTTGAACATGTCGTAAAGCCAATAAGCAGTGTACCGAACATTGTTTTAAAAAAATGTCTAATAGAAATTCCACCAACAAATTTTACAAGCGGTACGTAAGTTATCATAACATGAATTAAGCAAGCGAAATATAATAAAGCAATCAATTTGCCAAGAGGAATTAAAACTGAAACACCATGATGACTAACTGCAAAAGCCATTAAGCCAAATACACCGATTGGAGAATAAAGCATAACAATATTGGTTATTTTAATCATCACATCAGCATAAATTTCAAAATGCTCTTTAACTGGTCTACCTTTTTCACCTATTGAATTAAGGGCAATCCCAAAAATAACTGCAAAAAATATTATTTGCAACATATTTCCCTTTGCCATCGCATCAACAGGGTTTATTGGTATTATATTTAATAAGGTAGTAATAACATTAGGTGAATCAACAGGTTTTGCAATTAAACCCACTGTTGAAACATATGCTTCAGAACTAGTATCAACTAAATTTGCGAGTAAAAGCCCAAGCCCAAGAGCAACAGCCGTTGTTAGAAAGTAGTAGATTACGCTCTTGCTTGCAACTCTGCCGAATTTTCCTGCATCTTGAATACCAGAAACTCCAGCAACGATTGTTACAAAAACAAGTGGAACTACGACCATTCTAATCAGAGTTATAAACAACTCTCCAAGCGGCTTAAGCCAAGTTCCTACGTCAATTCCAAGACTTGGAACAATTAAGCCTGCTAAAATGCCAAGCCCTAGCCCTATTCCCATTTGAATAGGAAGAGTAATTTTTTTATAATATGGCATCTTTTTGCTCCTTACTTTTAAACTATATACTATAGTATATAACACCCATTAAAGTATTTGTAAATATCTAGGAGAATAGACAGCCAATCAAGTATAAAAGTAAAAAAATATAGGGTAATACTAGATTACCCTATATTTAATTAATTCACGTAAATTGTATAAATAAAATTAATAATTATTTATAATCACGTACGATTTCACCATTTGCATCAAATTTGTATTCAAATTCATCAGATACAAATTTTAAACGCTCATTTTTAGCTACTTCGTCCCAAAGAGCTTCTGAAACATTGATATATTCAACATCACCTGTATTTTCAATATGAACAATACGTGGATTTTCTTGAGCTCCATTGCGTACTGACTTATGAATAGCCATGCGAACTGCAGTGTATTCATCAGGCATAACGAGTGGCATTTTAGCAATTAAGCTAATACGAGCTGTCATTGCATTAGTGTAGGTTGTAATTGGATCAAACTCTTTAAACACTTTAGGTGTTGTAAAGTCTGCAGTGCCAAGACCTGTCGCATTACCATGAGTTTCTTCTGACAAGCTAAACACGATACGGCTTTCAGCTTTTAAGCCTTCGCCAGCAAATGGAGTTGCAAAAGTACCAGTGATGTTAGGGTCCATGCCATCACCACTAAAGTTTTTACCAATAACATCAACCATAAGAACATCTAAATCATTAAGGTAGATTTGTGCCATGTAGTCAAATGCTTTACGTAAAAGTGCTGGCTCTTCTGCCATAAACTTATCAGCTGTAAGAGCAACAACATCAGCTGTTTCGTGATATGCATTTTCAATTGATGCAACACCACCTAAAATTGGAGCGTGATCAATGATGCTTTGACCAATCACAGGGATAACACGATGGAAGTGACCAAAGCCATCACGGTGAGTCATAAGAGCACCATTATGCTTACCACAACCAATAACTAACATTTTCATTAAGCCACTTTCGTATGGTCCACGAAACGCAGTGTGTGGTTTTACACGACAAACTATAATACAGCCATCAGAATTCATAATGTCTTCAGCAACGTGAACATCATAGTTATTATCAACATTATCAACAACTCTTGTTGTCATATTGCTAACAATTGGTGCTCCAACAGTATTTTCATTAACTCCTAAAGTATCGAGCATATCAGCTTGTCCTTCAGCAGTTGCACCACCATGGCTACCCATAGTTGGCATAACAAAAGGCTCACCACCAACGCTACGCACCCAATCAACAGTTGCTTTTACTAAAACAGGTAAGTTCGCAACACCACGGCTACCAGCACCAATAGCAATTTTAGCACCAGGCTTAATTTTTTCTTTGATACCAGAAGCATCTAATTGCGCTTTAACAGCTTTATCTAAATCTTCTACAACATCATTAGGAAATAGTTGTTGCACTCTTTTCATTTTTGGTAAAGAGATAGGTCCACAAAATTTTTCACAATTACTGCGACTTGCCTCAATTTTGTCTAAAAAACCAGCATTTGACATGAGAAATTCTCCTTAAAATTTTATTCACCGAACCATGATGCCGGAACTGTAATAAACTCCGGAACAAGGATAAATAGCAATAATACAGCTACTTCGGCTAGTAAGAACGGTAAAATACCTTTTACAACTTGACCAAGTTTCAAGTTACTTACCGAACACCCGACATATAATACAGTACCTACTGGCGGTGTCAATAAGCCAATACACAAGTTAAGAATCATAATAATAGCAAAGTAATAAGGATCAATACCTGCTGCTCTGATTAATGGATAAATAACTGGTGCGAAAATTAAAATAATTGGTGTAATATCTAAAACCATACCAAGTAAAATAAGAAGCACGTTTATCATTATTAACAACATAAACGGTGAATCTGTAAAGCCTTGGAAAAGTTGAATGATTTGCTGTGGAACTTGAGCAATTGTAATAAGCCAACCAATTGTATAAGCTGTACAAACGATAAACATAACAGTTGCTGAACTTTTTAAAGCACCGTAGAAAATTTCAGGTATATCTCTAAACTTAAGCTCTTTATTAAGCAAAGTAGCAACTAAAAATGCATATACACAAGCAACAGCTCCACCCTCGGTTGGAGTAAATGTACCCATTCTAATACCAACAATAATAATAATTGGAAGTAAAAGAGCTGGAAGAGCGTCAATAAGAACTGGTAATACATCTTTTGCTGGAATAACTTTAGTATCATGATAACCATCTTTACGCACAACAAAGAACCAAGTAATCATAAGCGCAACACCAAGTAATAAACCTGGTACAATACCCATAACGAATAAGCGACCAATTGAAAGTTCAACTGTAACACCTAAAATAATCATCGGTAAGCTTGGCGGAATAATTGGCGCAGTTAAAGCCGCAGAACAAACAAGACCAGTTGCCCTACCCTTATCGTAGCCACAAGCTACCATCATTGGTATAAGTACACCACCTAAAGCTGATACGTCTGCAATAGCAACACCTGATAAACCAGCAAAAAGAACACATGCAAAAATACCTACATAACCCATACCACCACGAAAACGACCAACAACAACTTCTGCAAAAGAAATTAAGCGTTTTGAAATGCCTCCGTGCTTCATAATTTCGCCAGCCAAAATAAAAAATGGAACAGTAGTCAAAATAAAACTATCTGTACCAGTAATCATTTGTTGGGCTAAAAGTAAGGGATCATATAAACCAAGCCAGTAAAATAAGATAAGTGAACAAAGCATGAGAACAACGCCAACAGGAATACCTGTTATAAGCAAGGCGAATAAGGAGCCTAAAAAGATAAATAATTCCATTTAATTTGCTCCTTTTCCTAATATAGTCATGAGTTGTTGATACATTTCAATTAAAACCATACCCATTACAGCAATACCACAAATCGTTGAAGCAATAATGATGTAAACAAATGGTAGGTGTGTCATTTGCCCGATTGTTGTTTCACTAGCTTCAATATACATAAAGCTACCTTCAACTAAAACATAAAAAGCGTACAACACTAAAATATTAGTGCAAAAAGAAAATACATTGGCAACACTAGGTGATAATTTGTCTGTTACCATTGTTACAGCAATATGTCTTTTCTCTTTATAAACAGCCATAATGCCTAAAAAAGTCGCCCAAATAAATAAATATCTAAGCACTTCTTCATTTTCAACAATCCCTGAGTTAAAACAATAGCGAAGTACTGTGTTAACAAAAACAATTATCACCATTAAAGCCATGATGATAAAGCATAAATACTTATAAAAATTACCAAAACCTTCGTAAAACTTATTCACAATCCACCCCAAATTATATTTGGCTTTGAGAGCTTAATACCAAGCACCCAAAACCAAATACTGTTAAATAATATAGCGATTATTTAGGTAATGCTTCCATAGCTGCAATAATTTCTTTTGAACCCGGAACAGCTTCATAGAACCAAACATAGAAGTCTTTTAAGCTGTCTTTCATTTGCTGACGGAATTCAGGAGCAGGTGTGTGAACCTTTAAGCCTTTTTCTTCTAAGAATTTTTTTGCTTCAGCATCAGCTTCTTCTGAAATTTCCCAGTTGTAATCGATAGTTGCTTTAATCCATTTATCAAATAAAGCCTTATCTTCAGCATTTAACGCTTTGTAGAATTTACCATTTACAATAAATGGATTAGCTGTAAACATGTGGCGTGATTCTAAAAGATTTTTTTGAACTTCCCACCAGCCAGATGCAACAACTGTTGGATATGGATTATCTTGCCCATCAACAACCTTTGTTTCTAAAGCGTTATAAACTTCACTCATAGGCATCATAACAGTATTTACACCAAAGCCTTTGAACATATTAACATAAAGGTCAGTTGTAGGTACTCTAAGTTTTGCTTTTTGCAAATCGTCCATGCTAGTGATTGGGTATGAGCTTGAAATTTCACGGAAACCATTAACTAAATAGCCAACAATTATTGAGCCAGTTTTCTTCTCGTAATCACCTTTAACCATATCGCCAACAGGACCATTATAAGCAGCATAAGCTTGTTTCCATGTTTCGATAACAAATGGAGGTTCAACTAGAGTGAGTTTAATTTCATCTTTCTTTGTAAGTCCACCAGCAACACAGATTTGCACTGTACCGCGTTTTACGTGATCAATAAATACTTCTTCCGGACCAAGTTGGCTGTTAGGATAATATTGAACTTCAAAACGACCATTAGATTCTTTTTCAAGGTTTTCTTTAAAGTACTCAATTGACTTTGAAACTGGGTGACTAGCAGCATAATAAGAAGTCACTTTAATAACTTGCTTTGCTTCTGCTAGACCATAAGTGCCTGCAAACATCATCAATCCAGCACATAGTAACACTAAACTTTTTTTCATGTTTCCTCCAACATATAAATTAATTCTTAACTTGCGTTAAAAAGTTTTTGCTTTTTTATTTTTATGCCCTAAACAAAAAATGCTAGGGCATAAAAGATTATTT
>CAYJPK010000095.1:0-7276 GCA_964372035.1 uncultured Desulfovibrionaceae bacterium
AAAAAGATAGACGAGTTAAGGCTTGTAGTTTATATTTTTTTTAAAGAAATAGTCTGGAGGTGAAACATGTTTCAAGAGTTTATTGATATGCTTTTAAAATCAAAGCATTGTGTTGTTATGAGTGGTGCTGGCATTTCAACTCTTTCAGGTATTCCAGATTTTAGAGGAAAAGACGGTTTTTATTCTCGAAAAGATATTGATACAGAAAAAATATTTGACCTTAGCTATTTCAAGCGTGATCCAGATTATTATTATACCCATTCTAAGAACTTTATATATAACTTAGATGAAAAAGAGCCTAATATAATTCACAAAGAATTAGCAAGACTAGAAGAGCTAGGGATAATTAAGGCTGTGCTAACACAAAATATTGATTTACTTCATCAAAAAGCTGGTTCAAAGCGAGTTCTTGAGCTTCATGGTTCACCAATGGTGCATCGTTGTTTATCTTGTGATGAAGAATATAGTTTTAATGAAATTGTAGATACTTTAAATAAAAATACTATGCCTCGTTGTAAAAAATGCTCTGGCATTGTTAAGCCTGATATTATCTTCTTTGGCGAGCCATTAAACTCAGAAATTTTATATCAAGCTGAATATGAAGCAAATGAAGCTGATTTAATGATAGTGCTTGGTTCAAGTTTAACTGTACACCCAGCGGCAGCTATTCCTTATCCTTGCATACAGCGTGGCAAAAATTTTGTAATTATTAATGCTGATGAAACTCCGCTAGACAGATATGCAACTTGGAGGCATAATGATTTAGCAACTGCATTTAATGCGACAAAGGAATTTATAAAATAATGATTGTAAATATAAAACACGGCGAAGATATTGCGAATCTCGCCTATGACGCTATCAAAGAAATATTTGATACTGACGTTAAGAATAAACGAGTGCTACTAAAGCCAAATGTAGGACGTGCGGCAAAGCCAAAAACAGCAGTTTGCACTAATCCTGAAGTTGTGCGTGGCTTAATTCGCTTTTTCAAAGAGCAAGAAGCAATAATAACTGTTGGCGATGGTTCAATTTGGGGCGTAAATTTGCATGATGCTATGCTAGAAACTGGCATTAAAGAAGTTTGCGACGAAGAAAATGTTGAATGCGTAAATTTAGATGAATATGGATATATTGATCTTGAGATACCTAACCCTTTCGTTATAGAAAAAATGCGATTTTCAAAGCTAATGCCAGAAATTGATTGCATCGTTTCTATTCCAGTTGCAAAGACGCACATGTATACCGGCGCAACACTTGGTATTAAAAACCTTAAGGGTTGTCTATATAAAATGGAGAAAACTAAGCTTCACCGCTTAGACAAGGAAGTTCCAGATAAAAATATTGGGCGTGTGCTTGACTATGGCATTGCAGATATGGCAAAGACTATGTATCCGCATTATAATGTAATTGATGCCAGTTACGCAATGGAAGGACTTGGTCCTAGCGTTGGTACACCATTAAAATTAGATTTGATAATTGCGTCAAAAAGCACTATAGCGGCTGATTTTGTGTGTGCTGAACTTATGGGCTTAAAGGATAAAGTTCCGCATTTAGATATTTTAGCTGGTTATATTGGCTTTTCGAAAGAAGATATTACTGTAATTCCAGCTGATTATAAAAAATATCAGCGTGAATTTAAAGTTTCATCATCGCAAGAGCTTGAAAAAGCTTATCCAAATATAAAATTGATTGAGCAAGGCACATGTAGTGCTTGCACAGCGACGATGATGGCTTTTTTAACTCGTCATGGTTATAGATTTGAACAAGAAAAATTTAGTCTTGCAACAGGTAAGGATTTGAAGGAAGAGCATTTTAATAATCCTGAATTTGCAAAGACCTTTTTTATTGGTAATTGTGCGGCTAGTTGCGCAAAAGCTATGGGGCAAGATTATTGCAAAGGTTGCCCTCCAGTTAGCTCAAGTGTGTTAGCCTTTGTTGAAAACCTTGAAATTGATTCGGAGTAGGAATGAATATTTGTATTGTTGGACCTGGTGCACTTGGCACAATTTTTGGGGCATTGCTTAAAGGACAAGGACATGAAGTTAGCTTATTAGCTGGTAGACAAGCATATGTTGACGCAGTTGAAAAAAATAAGGGTGTAGTTTTAAAATCGAATAACGGTGAAAAAACTGTTGCAGTTGATATGTATTGCGACACAGCAAAAATTAGCCCTGCTGATTTAGTAATTGTTTTAGTAAAAGCAACTCAAAGCGCTAATATTGCTAAAATTCTTCCGAGCATCACAAAGGCTGACGGCTATGTTCTTACCTTACAAAACGGCGGTCTTGGCAATGCTCAAATGATTGAAAAAGAATTTCCAAAAGAGCGCCTTTTAATTGGTACAACAAGTGCTGGCGGAACCTTACTTGAACCAGGTGTTGTTTTCCATACTCAAAATGGCAATAGCTTTATTGGACCATATGCTGGTGCGCCAATGGAAAAAGTAGCTGAAATCGCAAAAGTTTTAAATGATGCTGATTTCCCAACAGAAGCTGAAGAAAATATGGTTAGCCGTATGTGGGAAAAATTATTAAATAACGTAGCAATCAATGCATTAGCAGCTTTAACAAATACAGTTCCTGGGCAAATTAAGTCTAATGAAGATAGCTTTGCAATCGCAAAAGCAGCTGCTCTAGAAGCAATTGCAGTTGCAAAAGCAGAGGGTGTTGAGTTTGATGGTCCTGCATTTATTGAGAAATTCTCAGTAATTGGTAAAGATGCTAATAACCGTCCTTCAATGTGGCAAGATGTTGGTGCAAAGCGCAAAACAGAAATTGATCATATTAACGGTGCAATTTATCGTTTAGGTCAAAAACATGGTATTCCAACTCCAATTAACTTTACCTTAACTTCACTTATTAAAACACTTGAAGCAAATTATTAATTTTAGATTAATTTAGATTTTTTTAGGACTAACTAGAGGTCTTTTTTTAATGGATAATTATATTTTTTCTAATAAGGCATGGCTTGCACCGCTTGCAGGTTTTTCAGATTTAGCATTTAGGATTTTATGCCGACAGTTTGGCGCAGGCTTTTGCTTTACAGAAATGGTTAGTGCTAAGGGTTTAATATATAATCAAAAAGCCACCTTTGACATTTTAAATACAAATGAAGAAGATAGCCCACTTGGAATACAGCTTTTTGGTGAAGAGCCAGAAGTGATGTATGAGGCGACTAAGATTTTAGTTGAAAAAGGGCATAGGATTTTTGATTGCAATATGGGTTGCTCCGTGCCAAAGGTTATTAAAACTGGTGCTGGAGCAGCCCTTTTAAAGGATCAAGAACGAGCCGCAAATATCATTAAATCAATGGTAAAAGCTGGTGAGGATTTAGGGATTGAAATTAAAGTAGGGGCAAAAATTCGCCTTGGATTTCAAGATGAAATTTATAAAGACTTATGCGAAGCCTTAACAAATTCAGGTGTTTCTTGGTTAACTCTTCACCCAAGAACAGCAAAGCAAGGCTTTAGCGGAGTTGCAAAATGGCAAGCTCTCGCAGAGCTTAAGGAAATCGCAAAAGTTCCAGTTATTGCAAGCGGTGATTTATGGACAGCAGAAGATGGTGTTCGTTGCATAAAAGAAACTGGAGTTGATAATGTGATGTATGCAAGGGGAGCTTTGCGTGACCCTCATATTTTTGCTAAACATGAAGCATTATTAGAAAATAAAGAAATTAGCTTTGGGCTTAAAGATTTGTATAACTGCATAATGAGTCACGCAGAGCTTGCAAAAAAATATTGTAACCATAAGCAAAGTTTACTAAAAATGCGCACAGCAATTCCACGTTACGCAAAATATCAAGCAAATGTGGCAGAACTTCGCCAAGCAATTATTATGTGTAAGGATTGGGAAGAGTTTGAAAAAATCATTAATGATTACTTTACTGAAAAATTAAAACTTGAAAATTAGAAAATAATACATATATAGGTTGATATGAATATAGTTAGGGCAAAAACAGCAGGCTTTTGCATGGGCGTTAGCCTTGCACTGCACAAGCTTGACCAAACAATTAGCGAAAATGATGATAAAAAAATCATTACTTTTGGACCAATAATCCATAATCCTCAGGTCTTAGAATATTATAAAGAAAAAGGCTGTAAGATTACTGAAAATATTGATGAAATTGATGCAAAAAACGTAGTATTAATTAGGGCGCACGGCATACCACTTGAGGTTGAAAATAGCCTAAAAGAAAAGAGCGCAAAGATAGTTGACGCAACTTGCCCAAAGGTTAAGCAAGCTCAACTTGCAATTTCAAATGCTACAGTTAATAAGCATTTATTGCTTTTTGGTGAAAGTGAGCACCCAGAGGTTAAGGGCTTAATATCATACGCAAAAAATGATTTTTTTGTTTTTGATGATATTAAGCAACTAGAAAATTATTGCTTTGACAATAATAAAAAATATGTCTTAGCGGCTCAAACAACACAAGATATTTTTGAATTTAAAAATATTTCTGAATTCTTAAAAGATAAAATGAATGATATTGAAGTGTTAAATACGATATGTGATGCAACTAAAAAGCGTCAAGACGAAGTGACCTTAATTGCAAAAAAAGTTGAAGCAATGATTATTGTCGGCGGGCGTGATAGTGGAAATACAAGACGCCTTGCAATGCTTAGCACACAAGAGGGCGTTAAGACTCAACATGTTGAAATTGCTGATGAATTAGATATTGAAATCTTAAAAAATAAAGAAAATATTGGCTTAAGCGCAGGTGCATCAACTCCTGCCTACTTAATTAATGAAGTTGAACAAAAATTAAATAAAATAAATTGAGAGAAAAATGTTATTACCTATTTTAAAATTTCCAGATAAAAGATTAACACAAGTTAGCAAAGAAGTAACTGAAATTAATGATGAAATTAAAACTTTAGCAAAGAATATGCTTGAAACCATGTATGAAGCAGAGGGTATTGGTCTTGCTGCACCGCAAATTGGTCAATTTATTCGCATGATTGTAATTGACTTATCAGGTCCAGAAGAGCGTAGCGATAGCATGGTTTTAATTAATCCAAAATTAACAAAAATCGACGATGCTGGCGAAATCTCTGGCGAAGAGGGTTGCCTTTCTGTACCGTTAAATTATAGGGCGAAAGTAAAGCGTAGCGCAAAAGTTATTGTTGAAGCTGTTGATTTAGATAATAAGCCAGTTAAGTTTGAAGCAGAAGACTTAATGAGTGTGTGCTTGCAACATGAGGTAGACCACTTAGACGGCAAATTATTTATTGACCATTTAAGCATGTTAAAGCGCGGAATGTATACTTCACGCCTTGCAAATAAAGCTAAGAAAGAGAAACTCTAATGCGCATAGTTTTTATGGGAACGCCTGACTTTGCAGCTGATATTTTAAAATATATTGCAACGTGGGAAAAGGCTGAAATTGTTGGTGTTTATTCTCAACCAGATAGGGTAGCACATCGTGGGCATAAGCTAACACCGCCGCCGGTTAAACTAGCCGCAAATGAGCTTGAGCTTTCAGTTTATCAGCCCCTAAACTTTAAAAATATTGAGGACGTTGAGGCATTAAAAGCTTTAAATCCTGATGTTTTAGTGGTGGCGGCTTATGGCTTAATTTTACCGCAAAGTGTGCTTGATATTCCAAAATATGGTGCTTTTAATGTTCATGCCTCGCTCTTACCGTTTTACCGTGGCGCAGCACCAATTCAGCGTGCTATTATGGAAGAGAAAAAAGTAACTGGCATAACCATTATGAAAATGGATATCGGTCTTGATACTGGTGATATGGTACTGCAAAAGGCGCTTGCCATCGGGATTAATGATACTTCAAGTATTTTATTCAAAGAGCTTGCAGGGCTTGGTTCAAAATTAATGCTTGATAGCTTAAAAATACTTGATGAACAGGGCTATATTGACGCAATGCCACAAGACAACGAGCGTGCAACTTACGCTAAAAAACTTGAAAAAATTGATGGTTATATTAATTTTGACCAAACAGCAAATCAAGTTCACGCAAGAATTAGAGCTGTTGACATGAATCCAAAAGCAACCACAATGGCACATATTACCGGACTTGAGCCAATTTCAATGATTTTAAGTGCAGGTAGCGTTGGTGACAAGCTAGCTGAAGATGTCAAGCCTGGCACGATTTTAGGCTTAAAAGATGGTGCGCTGTGTGTGGCGTGTTCTGACTATGAATATCTTTTATATCGTGTGAAACCTAGTGGCAAAAAAGAGATGAATGCATCTGACTTTTTCAATGGTTATAGTATGAAAAAGTTAGCACCAAATTATGGATATTTACAAATTGATAGCCAAAAGCAATAGTATGAAAGAAAGTAAGCAAAAAAGTTCAAAAATATTTAGTCATTTAAGTTTAGCTGTAAGTGTCGTTTTAAGCTTGTTATTTTTGGCTCTTTTTATAATTCCTTTTTTTGATATTTCAAAAGTATATCCTGTTTGGTTTGTGCTTGGAGCTATTGTAATTTTTGCTATTTTAGCAATGCTTTATGGGGCTAGCTCTGTCCTTGTTTATGCATATTATGGTAAAAATATTCTTCGCTCAAAAAGAAAACTTAGCTTTATAATGCGCACGTTTTTGCCTTTTGCCGAGTTTTTAGGTAGGAATTTAAGCTTTTCAATAGATGAAATAAGACGCTCTTTTATTAAGCTAAATAATGAGCTAGTGCTTGATAAACTTACTAAGGTTGATGCTGATAATGCCTTAATATTATTACCACATTGCTTGCAAGCTAGCTCTTGCAAATTGCGCCTTGTGCATGAGGTTGAAAATTGCGTTAGGTGCGGTAAATGTGTGCAAGGTGATTTGCTAAATTTACGTGATAAATATAATGTTAAGCTTGTGATTGCTACTGGTGGCACTATTGCACGTCGTATTTTGGCTGAAACTCGTCCAAAATTTATTGTTGCTGTTGCTTGTGAGCGTGACCTTGCTTCTGGCATCTATGACGCTTATCCTCTTACTGTTTACGGTATTCTAAACGACCGCCCGGCAGGACCATGCGTTGATACAACTGTTGCAATTAATAAAATCGAAAGAATTTTAAATAAAGTCCTAGTCTAAATTGTTTATCACAAGTAAAAAAGTATTAATTCTAAATACAAAAAGGCGTGAGCAAATTATGTTCATGCCTTTTTTCTTGATAATCACGCAGAACTCAAGCCTTGTCACGCATTTTATCCAATAGCTTTGGCAATGCTTCGCATACACAAAGCCACCCCAAGCAGAACAAGTCTGCTTGGGGTGCTAAAGAGTTAGTTTATGGCATTTCTTGAAAGTTTGAGTTTTGTCAAAC